>NZ_JAVJAN010000041.1:0-28201 GCF_031344075.1 Clostridium aquiflavi | reverse complement strand
GAGTAATTGAACTTAGGAATACTAAAATGAGTATAGTCCCATTTTAGCTTGCTCCCAATATAAAATTGAGACAAGCAGTAAATATGAATATAAAAAGGAAACTCGACTTCGCTGAGTAAGTTCGAAAAGCTAAATATAAAATTTAGATTCTCACTTAACGATTCTCAAAGTCCAATTACAATGCCACTTCACCTATTGCATATATTAACACATATTTAAAACAGAGCCTTATTTTAAGACATAATTATTAAAAATAAGTTAAAAACATTAAAAATAAGCTGAGATTATAGTATAGTATAATTGTAAAACAATCAAATAAAAAGCAAGGAGATTGAAAAATGTATATAATAAACTTTATAAGAGGGTTCTGCATGGCACTTGCAGATAGTGTTCCTGGAGTATCTGGAGGTACTATAGCATTTATTTTAGGATTTTATGATAAATTCATTAACTCATTAAGTAATGTTATTTCAGGAAAAAAAGAAGAGAAAATAGAAGCAGCTAAATTTCTATTCAAATTAGGGATAGGATGGATTGTGGGATTTGTATCTTCTGTATTATTTTTAACATCAATTTTTGATAAAGAAATTTATAAAATAAGTTCATTATTCATTGGGTTCATAATATTTTCAATACCAATAATTATCAAGGAAGAGAAAAATTCTATTATAAATAGATATAAAAATATATTTTTTGCTTTAGTAGGTATATTCATAGTAGTATTACTAACGTATTTTAATCCAGTTTCAAATGCAGAAAATGCAGTTGGCATGTCATTAGATAAATTAACTTTAGGATTAGGAGCATACATATTTATAGTAGCTATGGTGGCTATTTCAGCTATGGTTCTTCCAGGAATATCTGGTTCAACTTTACTTTTGATTTTCGGATTGTATGCACCAATAATGAATGCGGTAAAAGAGGTATTAAAACTTAACTTTGATTATTTACTTGTATGCATTGTATTTGGTTTTGGAGTTCTTTTTGGGATAATGATTACTATAAAGGGTGTAAAGTATTTATTAAGTAATTATAGATCACAAACAATATACTTAATTTTAGGACTTATGATTGGATCAATATATGCAGTATTTATGGGACCAACATCATTAGAAGTTCCTAAACCACCTATGGATTTACATACGTTTAATATAATGTTCTTTGTAATAGGTGGCGGAATAATATTATTACTTCAAAAATTAAAAGACTATCTTGAAAATAAAAATTAGTATTTAGATAAAAAATCATTTTGATTGTTCGAAATGATTTTTTTTACTTTTAAAGTATAAAAAGGGTAATTATTAATAATTGTAGAATATCATTATATAAGATAAATTTTATAATAAACTATTAATATTAGATGAATAATTTAAGTATGGGTGATTAGGGTGGAAAAAAAATTAATGCTTTTAAAAATAAGTGATTTAAAAACTGGAATGGTAATAGGGGAAGACGTACAGGAAAATAACAATGTATTATTATCAAAAAATGTTGTTATAAGTGATAAAATTCTTAATAAATTACAAACTTTATATAATATAGATGAAGTATGGGTTTATGGAGAGGACTCATTAGAAAAAGCAGAAAATAGTAAGAAAAATTCAGAACGAGAATTTAAAAAAGTAGAGCATAAATTAAATGAAATATGTGAAGATTTACATGATGTTCTAGATAATACTGTTGAGTTACAAAAAGATTCTCTTAAAGAAATTAGAAAATTAATATCTGAACTACAGAATGTTATTAAAATACCAGAGATATTGATAGATAATCTACTTTTTTATGGCAGTGAAAACGATTCTATATATAGACATAGTTTAAATGTAGCATCTATAAGTAGTTTACTTGGAAAATGGATTGGTTTTGAAGAAAATAAGATAAAATTATTAATATATTCAGCACTTTTACATGACATTGGAAAATGTAAAATAGACGATAAAATAATCAATAAGAGTGGCAGATTAAATTCAAAGGATTTAAAAAAGATTAAAGAACATCCTGTTTTAGGATATAAGATAATTAAAAAAATTAACTTTTTAGATAAATCAGTCTCTCAATCGATATTATTACATCATGAAAGAGAAGATGGAAGTGGTTATCCATTAGGAATTACAGGTGATAAAATACCTGATTTTGCAAAAGTTATTGCAATAGCAGATGTTTTTGAGGCAATAAACTCTAATAGATGCTATAGAAATAAAAAGTCTCCTTTTGAAGCAATACAAATAATTAAGGAAGAAAGCTTTGGTAAGTTAGATTATAATTATTGTAATATATTTTTAGAACATATAGTAAATTATTATATTGGAAGAGAAGTTAAGTTAAATAACAATAAAATAGCTAAGATAGTACAAATGAATATTAATGAATTAGATCGACCTTTTGTATTTTTGGAAAATGAATTTTTAGATTTAAAAGAAAATAAAGATTTAATAATAGAACAATTTATTTTATAACACTTTATCACGATAAAGTGTTGACAAAAATTAATAGCTTTGATAAAATTAGCACATAATTTCTTAATTGACAGAGTAGATATTTGCGCGTTAAGTGTTAAGAGGACGGGAAGTTGCCTCTTAAACGAAAAACTTTTGTTTGCGGTGTAAATATTGCATTCCGCTGTTAATATTAAAGAGGAACCCTCTTTTTTATTCAGCAAATATAATTAAAGGGGGGATTCTGTATGAGAAATTTTTATACTTTAATTTTAAATTCATCAAAAGAACTAAAAAATGTAAGAAATCTAGTTACGGCTTCGTTATTAATAACAATAAAGCTTATTTTAGATTTGTTTACAATTCAAATCACACCGTTTCTACATCTTAGTTTTGAATTTTTAGCATCTGTAACTATAAGTATGCTATTTGGTCCTGTTGTAGGTGCAATGTGTGGAGGATTATCCGATGTTCTTAATTATTTAATAAATCCTAAAGGTGCATTTTTTGTAGGATTTACTTTATCGGCAATGATGTCTGGATTAATATATGGAAGCATTTTGTACAAGAAAAAAATTACTTTAACAAGATGTGCATTTGCTAATATTATTTCAGTGATTCTTGTAGATATAGTTATGAATACTTTTTGGTTATCTATCTTGGGAGGTAAGGCATTTTATGTACTTTTACCAATAAGAGCCTTTAAGAATTTAATAATGATTCCTATAAATGTAATGATGATATGTTTTGTATTGAATTTAGTAAATAAGATTAAAAAAGAAAATTTTAATTAGGCAAATGAAAATAAATACTTTTATTATAGATGTACTCTGAAATATACAGAGTACATTTTTTATTTATGTTATGTTTTAGTAGAGTGTTGATATAGCCTTTATTTGTAAAAAAATAAGCTATGTTTTAAGTGAATGTTGATATTTTAGTATTCTTAAAGTAAATTCCTCTGTCCATGAGCTTATACTAAAATATCAACACTGTTTTAAAACATAGCCAAAAATTAAAGAGAATATAAAATCTTTTAAATGTGAAAAATATAAATAAAGAAATTGCAAAACAAGAGGAAATAATTATTAATGAAGAAATTATAGTAAAAAATAATGGTTTACCGGAAAAAATTAGTATGATAAAATACTATTGTAATTACTTGTAGTATTATTAGGGAGGCATTAAACATGAAAAAAGATTTATTAGACAAGGGAGCAGTTTTACAAAGAGATAAGGAAACATATGCTATAGCACCTCATTTAACAGCAGGTCTTATAACACCAGAACAATTAAGAACATTAGCTGATGTCGCAGAAAAATATGAGGTTAAAGCTGTAAAAGTAACAGGAGCTCAACGTATTGCACTTGTTGGAATAAAAGAAGAAGAAATAGATAATGCATGGAAAGACTTAGGTATGAAACCAGGAGCAGCTGTTGGATTATGTGTAAGAAGCGTTAAAGTATGTCCGGGAACAACTTTTTGTAAAAAAGGACTACAAGATTCAGTAGCAATTGGAAGTAAGCTTGATGGATTATACCATGGTAAAGATTTACCTAATAAGCTTAAAATAGGAGTTAGTGGATGTCCACAAAGTTGTGCAGATAATCATATAAAAGATATTGGTATATATGGAATGCCTAAAGGCTGGGTAGTTCAAATTGGTGGAAAAGGTGGATTAAAACCAAGACTTGCAGATAAAATTGCAATGAATGTGTCAGAAGAAAAGTTATTTCCATTAGTTGAAAAAATAATTCAAATTTATGCAGGAAATGCTACGTCTAGAGAAAGATTAGGCGACTATATAGATAGAGTTGGATTAGAAGAAGTTAAAAAACAAATAGATATTGAAACTTATTTATAATTTAAAATAGAGCTAAAATAAAAAAATTAAGCAGAGAATTAGCCTAAAATAACTATTTCTCTGCTTTAATGATTATCTTAAAAAGTCTTTAAATGTTGCACGATTAGATTCTTTTTTTGATGATCTTATAATATTTTTGTATTCTTTTAATTTAGCTTGTTCTTCCTCAGTAAGTTCTTTTTTACAGTGTTTCTTTTCTATTAGTGCTTTAAAATCTTTATATTTTTCGTCACCTAATTTTTTCTTTAAAACAGTTTCTTTTATATCAGCTAATTGCTTTTGTTGTTCCTCTGAAATTTCCTCACCTTTATCTTTAAGCTTTTTAATTTCTTCTAATTGTTTCTTTTCCTTTTTTGAAAGATAGTTTAAATTATCTTTATCAAAGATCCAACTACCATTGTGTTTATCAGTTGAAGAATCATTGTTATTAAAATAGCTTATGCTTGAAGTTAAAGTTGTAGCATTAACTTTTTGAGGAATAACTGTTGTCACACTAATAATACAAAGAGAACAAGCTATAGATTTTATTAATGCTTTTTTCATATAATAAATCTCCTTTTTAATGTAATTTGTTAATATTTCATTAAACTAAACGTCATCACTAGTATGTGAAATATTAAAGAAATTTATTATATTTTTTTAAACTAAAGTTTTTTATTATTGAGTTACTTTGTTTAATGTATTTTCTGAATTGTTATTTTTAGTAGAATTTTCATTATTTACTGAAGTTACTGATTCAGTATTGTTTTTGGTAGATTCAGTATCATTGTTTGAATCACTTGATAACCAATCTGATATTGCTTGAAAGAAATTAGAAAAGAATTCCTTAACCTTAGCAAAAAATCCTTGAGCTTCTTCACTATTTAATTTTTCTTTTAATTTACTTGCAGCATCATTTAATTGATTTTTAATTTTATTATAATTAAGATCTAATCCATTTATTTTAGTCATTAAAGAATTAATAGTTTGTCTATCTTCATCATTAAGTTCAACTTTATATTCTTTAACTGCTTTTTCAACTATTTTTTCAATTTCTTTATCAGTTTTAGGTTTTTCTTTAACGACATCTTTTTTTACATCATTTATCAATTTGGCTGCTTCATCTTGTCCGATTTTATCTCCAAGACCACCTGTAACGACAATTTCTTCGTTAGCAACTTCTTTTTTTTCTTCATCAATTTTAGAACCACCAGAACTATTCTCAAATCCTTTTAGAATACCAGTAAGTGCAGCAGTACCAGAAACTTTAAATGGTGCAGCAGCTACTACATTGGCATTTTCTACCCCAGCTGTAATTAAAGCATTTCTTATCATTCCTTCTGTAACCCATGTAAGGTTATATGTAGAAATAGTTAGTCCACCTTTACTTGTTGGTTCAACATAAGAGCAAGAAATAGATTTATTACCTAATTGAGCTGGAGATGCAACATTTCCAAGGTATTTTTGTTCTTCAGCTGTTGTTATTTCTAAAATATTTGCATCATTTTTAGTGACTTTAAAGTAATCAAGCATTTGATTCTTTTGATCTTGTGTTAAATTTCCACCTAATGTAACAACCTTAAATGAATCTGCAAAAGCTGTTATATTTGGAGAAAAAGAAATAATTAAACATAATGTCATAAACATAATTAATAATTTACTTGAAATTTTTTTGATGATTTTCATAATTTTAAACTCCTTTTATTATTACATATTAAATACAATTAAACTAAAAAGAATAATTACAGTTATATTATAACATACAATATAATAGGGTTAATTTCAATTGTATTAATTTAATATTAAGATTTTAATTTAATATTTTTAAGAATTTTGGAAAGAATATTTTAAATAAGTTTAATATATTAGAAATTAAAAATTAAAAAATAAAGTTTTATAAAATTGTAACTTTTAAAGAAATATAATATAATTAACAGTAATATTTAAAATATTTTAGTATAGATTAATAATTATAATTTTTGTTGAATTGTAGGTGAATTTATGATTAGTCATAATGATGAATATATAATATTCATAAATAATATTGGAAAAAATAAGCCTAATAGTTTTAATAATAAGAATACAGAATGTCCGTTTTGTAATAGGAATAAACTTACTGATATTATTCAAGAAAAGGGACCATTTGTATTGTTAAAAAATAAATTTCCAACATTAAGAGATACTCTTCAATTAGTTATTATAGAAACCTATGATTGTGAATTAAATATGGGAAATTATGATTCTGAATATATGGAGCAATTAATTAGTTTTGGGCTAAAGAATTGGCTTGATATAGAAAAAAGCAATAAGTACAAGTCAGTAATATTTTATAAGAATCATGGACCTCATTCAGGGGGAAGCATAAAGCATGCTCATATGCAAATTGTAGGATTAAATAATATAGATTATAGAGAAAATATAAATGAAAAGTATTTTGAAGGTATAGAAATTTTCAAAAGTGAATGTTGTGAAGTAAACCTATCTACAAAACCTATAAATGGATTTAATGAATTTAATGTTATTATAAATGATGATTTAAAAAATACATTTAGTTTATCGGAAGGCATAAGAAGAATAGTTTATTATATATTAAATAATTATTTTGCTAAATGTGACAGTTTTAATTTGTTTTTTTATCATTGGAATAATAAAATTATATGTAAAGTTACACCAAGATTTGTTACATCACCACTATTACTTGGATATTCATTGAAACAAGTTTCTAATAGTCTAGAAGAGATGGCAGGAAATTTAAAAGAACTATATTTTAGAAAATAGTATTATATTAAAATAGTATTATATTAAAAAGGAACTACTTAAAATTAAAGTAGTTCCTTTTTTACATATATGGAAATTTATGTGATTTGCTATATATTTTTAGAAAATTTATAGAATCTTTTTAATTTTTAATTGTAAATTCTAAACAATGAAATAAGAAATTCATTACATCAATTTAAGAAAATATGGGTTATCGGCATTATACATATTCCTAAAAAAATTGAGTATAAAGATAAATTGTTATATCCATATTGACGAGAAGATGGAATTAACTCTTCAAAAGATATATATAGCATTATTCCCATTACAAATGCAAAAATTAAACCTAAAATAAAATCATTAATAAATGGTTTTAAAATAAAAAAAGAAACAAGAGCCCCTAAAGGTTCTGATAAACCAGAATACAATGTGTATTTAAATGCTTTTCCCTTACTACCAGTAGAGTAGTAAATTGGCATAGCAACAGCAATACCTTCAGGTATATTATGCATAGCTATGGCTAAAGAAATAGACATTCCTAATGTGATATTTTGATAACTTGACATAAAGGTAGCAATACCTTCAGGAAAATTATGTAGTGTAATTGCAATCATTGATACAAATCCTACTCGAAAAAGATTTAAATGCTTATTACTATCATGCTCATTTATATTTTTAGATTCATGTGGAACAAATTTATCAACAAGCATAGCAAATATTACACCACTTAGCATATAAAAGATTGTTAGCAATACACCATAGACATTTCCATAATATTTTACTAATGTTTCTTCAGCATGAGGAAACAAGTCAGTAAAAGAAACGCAAATCATTACTCCTGAAGAAAATCCAAGAGCAAAAGTAATTATTTTATCACTTTTTTTCTTTATAAATAATACAACAACAGCACCTAATACTGTTGAAATTCCAGCAAAAAAAGAAAGTAATAAGGCAATATATGCATTATTAGTCATTTATTTTACACCTCTTTAATTATTGCTATATTTTTATATATTCTTAAAGTTATAAGAAAATTACAAAAAAATAGATATGTTTAAGAATAAAAAAACAATGCTCACTACATTAAAGATATCTTTTAACATAGTGAGCATTGCTTTTTTTAAATAATATTAAAAAGGAGTCGTAATTTATTGTTTCCAAATAGTTTCAAATGAAATTTTTATATATTCCAATGAGAATATATTTGCATTTAAGTTCATTACTAACTCTACTTATATTGTAGCAGATTTAAATTAAAAAACAAGTATGTTTTCACAATTCGGAAAATATTTTGAAAATTTAAATAATTATTTATTTTTAAATAATTTCACTTTTGAGGTAAAATATTACATTGAGTTGCTTTCATTTTATGTAGTAATAAACTAAGTGTGTTCTACTGAATTAATAAGTAATGCATGTGATATGACATACAAAAATGTTTATGAATATATATGACCATTAGGGATTGAAAGAGCTTTATCAAATTTTGAAAAAGTAATAAAAGATAAAAAATCTCAAACTATGCAAATGCAATATCAATTGACAGCTTGTCAATTATGGATAGAAATTTCAGATATTCTTGGAAAACCTCAATTAGTAGAATCAAACAATAGAAATGGTTTGACAGTTAATGATATTTAGAAAATAAAGAGAAAATTAAACAATCTTGGTTAGAGAAAAACTAAGATTGTTTAATTTATCATTTTTTCATTTAAAAAATATATGTCTAAACGGGACTAAACAATGTCAATGTAGAGCGTACAAATTAATTATTATGGTCTAAACTAATATTATGAAGATAATAATTATCATTATCGAATTTGAAAAAGATTTATTTTATTAAGGACAATTAATTATTTTATTTATATAATTTAAAATTTATAAATGAAAGTATAGGCGGTAATATTATGAATTTAGCAGAAGGAAAAATAGATAATACGTATGCTATCGAACAGTTAAATTTGCCATTGAATGTAGAAAAACATTTGGAATCTTTAGGAATGATTTCTACACTTTCAATATTGTCATACACTATTTGGATTATACAAAGAAAAATTAAAGATATTAAAAGAGGGAAGTTTTGTAATTGCAATTGCTCAAATTGTGCATCTAAAAATTGCAAATAAAGATTAGTTATTAATTAAAAACTATAAAAAGTTCGCTATGTTTTAAAATAGTGTTGATATTATAGTATAAAGCTCATGGACAGGGGAATTTACTTTAAGAACACTAAAATAAAGCTTAGTCCAATTAATGCATGCTCCCAATCAAAGATTGTTGACAAGCAATTAATTTGACAAATCTTCATTAAGGGTTCTAAAAAAGCAAATTCCAATGCCAGTTCGCCCTTATACTATAATATCAACATTCACTTAAAACATAGTTAAAAAGTTAAATAAAAAGGAGATTAAAATGAATAATAGAACAAAATTACTTACAGAATCACCATTTAAACTTATGCTTTCATTAAGTATACCAGCTGTTTTAGGTATGCTTGTAGTAGGTCTTTATAATTTGATGGATGCAGTATTTGCAGGACAGATGATTGGTTCAACTGCAATGGGAGCTATCTCAATTTCATATCCATTCACATTAATTAATAGTGGAGTTGCAACACTTATAGGAGTTGGTTCTGCATCAGTATTATCAAGAGCTATTGGTAAAAAAGATCAAAAAACAATTGATTCCATTATGGGAAATCTTATAATGATTGTATTTATATTATCACTTATAATTACTGTAGTTGGCATTATTTTTACAAAACAAATATTATCAGTTACGGGTGCTGAAGGTGAGATTTTAAATGGCGCTGTTCGCTATCTTAAAATTATATTTATTGGTTCATTATTTGTAAATTTCTTTCAAAGTGCTAATATGGTAATGAGAGGAGAAGGAGCATTAAAACAATCAATGCTGATTGTAGGTAGTGGAGCTGTTTTAAATATAATTCTTGATCCAATCTTAATAAGTATATTTAATAAATTTAATATGGGAATTGAAGGCGCAGCTTATGCTACTATAATTTCACAATTTATACAAGCTATTGTTACCTTAATGTATTTTGTAAGAAAAAGCGAAAATTTAAAAATTAATAAAATTAAATTGGCTATGAATATTTTACCTGAAATATTTGCAGTTGGACTTTCAGCAATGCTTATGCAAGTAATGACATTATTATATCAAACATTTATTTTTCATAGTGCTTCAAAGTATGGTGGAGGAACTTCTCAAATTTTATTAGGAGCTGCCTTAAGAGTTCAAACATTTTCATTTATTCCATTATGGGGAATTAGTCAAGGTTTCCAACCTGTTGCAGGTACTAATTACGGTGCTGGAAAATATGATAGAGTAAAAACTATGACATTAGTGTTTATTGCAAGTGCACTTGTATTATCTTTAGTTTTCTATTTACCAGTTGAAATTGCACCAGGAACAGTTCTAGCATTATTTATTAAAGAGCCTGATATAATCCAACAAGGACTATCTAATTTTAGAATTATGTTTAGTACTTATATTTTCCTTGGAGTTTTCATAATGGTTGTTACATTATTCCAATCATTAGGAAAAGCTAAAAAAGCAAGTATTATAGTACTATTACGTCAAGTAATACTTTTTATTCCTCTTATTATGATTTTACCAAAATGGCTTGGATTTAAAGGCATTTGGATGGCAATTGGTTTAAATGACGGAATACTTGTTTTAATTACTATTTATATGATGATATTTGAATTTAAATCTTTATCATCAAAAACAAATGTTAAAGCAAATCTTGATGCAGTTTAAATATAAATAAGGACATGCTTTAAGTGAATGTTGATATTGTATTAAAATATAGCGACAAATAAAAGTAATTAATTATAGAAGAAATTAATATGTAATAAAAGAAAACTTTAAAATATAAAATTAAGAAATTAAAAAGAGGAAGGAGAAGCTACTCATTAAAATATTCAAAAATAAATAACAAGTTTTGAGTAGCAGAGTTTATGATGCAGGGAATAGATATTGTTCAAGATCATGAATTTTTAAACAGAGTCTCTTCTGTTGAAAAACTTGATAAGGATGATTATAGAACTATATATAAAATGAATTGTAATGAAGGTCTTGGATTAATGACAGTATACAAAGTATTTACAGGTATTGAATTGGTATATAATGAATTTGAAGCAACAACTTGTTTATGCGATGTACCAGTATACGATAATATAATTGAAATAAATCATTGCAAAGAAGGAAGAGGAGAATGTATATTGCTCGATGGTAGTTCTTTATATATGGGGGAAGGTGACCTTTCTATTAATATGATGAGTAATCATGCAGATACAATTGGTTTTCCACTTAAGCATTATAAAGGGATTTCAGTTATTATATATATGAATGAAATTATTAATAAAGTACCTGAAATTTTGAAGGATGTTAATATTGATATATATAGTTTGAAAGAGAAATTTTGTAATAATAATAAATGTTTTATTATGAGAGCTAAAGATAAGATTGAACATATATTTTCTGAGTTATATTCGGTGCCAGAATCAGTACAAAAGGCTTATTTTAAGTTAAAAGTTTTAGAGCTTTTAGTATTTTTAAGTATTATAGATCCTTCAGAAGAAGAAGAAGAAAAAGAATATTATTCAAAGGATCAAGTAGAAATAATTAAGCAAATAAAGAGATTTATTACAGAAAATATGCAATGTAGATATACAATTGAAGAATTAGCCAAAATGTATTGTATAAGTCCTACAACGTTAAAAACATATTTTAAAGGAGTATATGGAACTTCAATTGCATCATATATCAAGGAATACCGAATTAAAAATGCAGCTATAAGTTTACGACAGACTAAAAATAGTATAGCAGACGTGGCTTTAAGTGTTGGATATGAAAGTCAAAGTAAATTTGCAGCTGTTTTTAAAAAGATTATGGGTATAAGTCCTTTAGAGTATCGAAAAAATGTTTAGAAGATATAATGACAGCATTAGTATTTAAAGGATTAATTAGACGTTATGTATTAACTTTACTCTTATTTTAAATAGCTTGTCCCTATATGTCTTATATACGAACAAGCTATTTTTTTTATTTACCAAAATGTCCAAATGGAGCTAAAATTTGTTTTTTTGGAGCAGACAATAAAGAGAAAAAAATATATAATATTAGTATACTAGATAATAATTTATGTCACAGAAAGGGGAAGTATTTTAATAATTTAATGGTTAATTTTTCTGCCTATCATATGAATAAATGTTCATGTGATAACATAATAAAATGACTATATATTAATGCAAATTTAAATTTACAATGGAAATAAAAGACTATGTTTTAAAACATAGTAGAATAAAAAATGAAGGAGAGATTAGAATGAAGAAAAAATTTAAATTAAAGGATTTAGACTGTGCAAATTGTGCTGCAAAGATGGAGAATGCTATTAATAAAATTGAAGGTGTTAATGAAGCAAGTATAAGTTTTATGGCACAAAAGCTTACAATTAATGCAGATGATGAGAGATTCGATGAAATCATGAAGAATGTGGTTTCTGTATGTAAAAAAGTAGAATCAGATTGTACTATTGTGTTAGAGTAGGGGATAGAGATGAGTAAGAAGCAAAAGGTAATGGTTACACGAATTGTATTAACTGCAATCATATATATTTTATTGATATGCATTCATCATTTTAGTGTACTACCATATAATCTACCTAAAATTTATATGTCTATTTTATTTTTAATTCCATATGCTTTAATTGGATGGGACATTATATATAAAGCTGTTTTAAATATTACACATGGACAAGTTTTTGATGAAAACTTTTTGATGTGTGTAGCTACATTTGGTGCATTTGGAATTGGAGAGTATTCAGAAGCAGTTGCAGTTATGTTGTTTTATCAAATAGGAGAGTTTTTTCAAACATATGCAGTTAATCGTTCAAGACAATCCATCACAGAATTGATGAATATATGTCCTGAGTATGCTAATGTTGAAAAAGGTGGACAGCTTGAACAAGTTGATCCAGATGATGTTTCTATAGGAGATATAATTGTTATTAAAGCTGGAGAGAGAATTCCATTAGATGGAATTGTAGTTTCAGGAAGTTCAATGATTGACACTGCTGCATTAACTGGAGAATCAGTTCCAAGGAAAGTTAATGCTGGTGATGAAATTATTAGTGGTTGTGTAAATACTAATGGATTAATAAAAGTTAAAGTTACTAAAGAGTTCGATGATTCTACTGTATCTAAAATATTAGATTTAGTTGAAAATGCAAGCAGTAAAAAGGCAGAAGTTGAAAATTTCATTACTAAATTTGCAAGATATTATACTCCTATAGTTGTTTATTCAGCTTTAATTCTTGCATTATTTCCACCTTTAATATTAGGTTATAATTGGTCAGAGTGGATTGGACGTGCTTGTATATTTCTTGTAATATCATGTCCATGTGCTTTAGTAATTTCTGTACCACTTAGCTTTTTTGGTGGCATAGGGGCAGCTTCTAAATCTGGAATATTGGTAAAAGGAAGCAACTATTTACAAGTACTTGCTAAAATGGACACTATCGTGTTTGATAAAACTGGAACTTTAACTAAAGGAGATTTCAAAGTTTCAGAGATTAATGCAGCTGGTGTAAGTAAAGAAATGTTATTAAAATATGCTGCATTAGCAGAATGTTATTCAGATCATCCAATTTCAAAATCAATTAAAGAGGCTTATGGTGAGGAATTAGATCTTGAATTAGTGAAAGATGTAGAGGAGATATCAGGACGTGGTATAAAAGCAAATATTGCTAATCACACTATTCTTGTAGGTAATAATAAATTAATGAAAGATATGAACGTATTTTATTTACAATGCAATAGTATGGGAACGATAGTATATGTTGCAATAGATGAAGAGTATATTGGAAGTATTGTAATTTCTGATACTATTAAGGAAGAATCACATTTAGCAATTAAGGAATTGAAAAAACTTGGTGTAAAGAAAACTGTTATGCTAACTGGTGACAAAGAAGAAGTTGGTATGGCAGTAACTGAAAAATTAGGAATCGATGTAGTTTATGCAGAATTAATGCCAGCAGACAAAGTTGAAAAGGTTGAGATGCTTTTAAATCAGTTACCATCTAAACAAAAATTAGCTTTCACTGGAGATGGAATAAATGATGCACCTGTTTTATCACGTGCAGATATTGGGATAGCAATGGGAAGCATGGGTTCAGACGCTGCTATAGAAGCTGCTGACATTGTATTAATGGATGATAATCCTCAAAAAATAGCTACTGTAGTTAAAATAGCACGTAAGACATTAAAAATTGTAGGTGAGAATATTGCATTTGCACTAGTTGTAAAAGCTGTTGTTTTAATGCTAGGTGCATTTGGACTAGCTAATATGTGGGAAGCAGTATTTGCAGATGTTGGGGTATCCGTAATTGCAATTCTAAATGCTATTAGAGCTTTAAAAATAAAATAGTATATTTTTAGGATTATATATTATATTTTGTAATGTGACATGATAAATTTAGTAGATTATAAACCTTGCTTCTCTTATAAAAATTGGATTTTATATTTAAATGAGGATATTTCAATTATGAAAAATCCTCATTTAATATTTAGGTCTATTAACATTAAAATAACTTTATTAGAATAACCACATTAATAGAAAATACTCAGGACAAATATGAGAAGCTGAAAAATGAACATGGACTTTCTATGTTTATTGAAGGAAGTAATTGTAATGTATTGTTCGATACTGGAAAAACAGGAGATTTTATTGAAAATGCTAAAAAATTAAATATTGATCTTACAAATACTGATATTTTAGTTTTAAGTCATGCTCATTATGATCATTGTGGTGGGGTTAAAACATTGCTAGAAACTTATAACATAAAACCTAAGCTTGTGGTAAGCAATAATTTTTTTGATTTAATGTTATTCGTAGTTACATAAATTTTAAAAATAATGCCATATATTTAAAAACTATTAATAAATGTTGAATTTATCAGAAATATTAAATATAAAATTATAGGGCTAAAATAATTTTTTAATATAGTTTTGTAGTTCGTGCAATTCCTGTACTGTTTCTTTTAACGATAAAAGGTTCATATTCTAGTCTCATAATGCAAGATCTGTTTTGTGAATTTGAAGATTTACTATTTATTTTTTTCAATATAATATTAACACCTTCAGTACCTTTATTTTCTATAGCATGATCAACTGTTGTTAAAGATATTTTTTGCAAAGATGATAATAGGGTATTATCAAAACCACAGACTGAAAAATCATTTGGTATTTTATATTTCATTTCTGTTAACGCATCCATAATTCCAATAGCTACCATATCATTAGTTCCAATAAAGGCTGTTACATCAGTTTTTTCTGCTAATAATTTTTTTGTTAAGTTATATCCTGTTAAATATTCAGTTTTATCTAAAGGATACTTAGTAGTATTTTGAATGTCTTCATTTTTTATTATAATGTTATCGATATCAACATTGTGATCATAAAAGCTTTTTTTCAATCCATTAAGTCTTTGAATTCTTGGGATTTCATGTGCAAGTAGTGGAGTAGAAATATAAGCTACTTTTTTATGTCCAAGAGATAATAGATGTTCACCTATAATATAACCTGTTTTATGGCTATTTAATTCTACAGAATCTAAGTCTAAATCTTCATTTTTATCACTAATCAAGACAACAGGAGCAGAAGAAACTAAGTCTTTTATTTGTGAAACTAAAGTAGATTGATATAAATATATAATCCCAGCTACTTTAAGATTTGAATACATATTTAAATAATGTTTTTCAAGCTTAGGATTTCTCATTGTAGGTGCTATAAATATAGAATATCCATGTTTATTTGCTTGCTCAGTAATAGAATGTATCAGCATAGTATAATACAAATTAGAAAGAGATGGACACATTATTATAATAAGCTTTGATAAAACTGTATCACTACATGTCTTTTTATTTTTATTTTTTTCATATCCTAGAACTTTTGTAGCGTTAAGAACTTTTTCTCTTGTTTCATAAGAAAAAGAAACATCGGGTCTATTATTCAACACCATTGAAACAGTTGATTGAGAAACCCCAGCATAGTCAGCAATATCTTTTGTTGTTATCTTACGATAAGACGTCAAGTAAACCACTCCTTTTCTTTTAAACTTAGTATACAAAATAGGAATAAAAAAGACAAATAGTTAATTAATAAATAAATTTATTATTAATGGATTTAAGGAGTTTTATTAATAATTAGTATTAATATTTATTAATAAAATGTTAAATTTATTAATAGTAAAAAAGATATATGAAAATTAGTTTCATATATTTAATCAAAAAACTATTTTTAAGACATAGATCTTTTTATACAAAAGGCTATGTTTTAGCAGCGTGTTGATATATGCATAAGCAAAGTGGACTGAGTAATTGAACTTAAGAATATTAATAAATAACAAAGAGAGCTTTTCACTAAAACAATTAAGTTTATTAAAAAGAAAAAAATATTAATTTTATAATGTTAGAGTTATTAATAACTGAGTATTTGACTTGATTGACAGCTTGTTTAAGTCATATTTATAATGGCAATATACAATATATTTGCTAGCAAAAATAAATATATTAAAAGGGTGGTTATGCATGATTAATATAAAGATAAATTCAATATCAGATTATTTACATCACGATTTTTTTTGTTCTTGTGGGAAAAATCATAAAACTGATTTAGATTATGTAGAGATATCAGAAGGTGCAATAAAAAAAATACCTGAATTTATTAAAAGAAAGTCTTATAAAAAAATATTTATGGTTGCAGATAAAAATACATATGTAGCAGCTGGAAAACAAGTAGAAGATGAATTTAAAACAGCAAATATTGAAATAAGTAAGATTGTATTGGATGAAGATGAAGTTGTTCCAAATGAAGAGACTATAATGAAAATACAACTTGCAATGGAAAGTAATTATGATCTTATATTAGGGGTAGGCACTGGAACTATCAATGATATGTGTAAATATATAAGCTATAAGCTAAAAATAGATTATATTATTGTAGCTACAGCACCATCAATGGATGGGTTTGCTTCAGTAGGAGCAGCACTTATAACTAACAATTTAAAAACAACATATGATGCTCATGTTCCAACAGCTATTATAGCTGATGTAGACGTTTTAGCAAATGCTCCTATGAATATGATAACAGCGGGACTTGGAGATATACTAGGAAAGTATACTTGCTTATGTGATTGGAAAATTGCCAATATTGTAAATAAAGAGTATTATTGTAAAGAAATAGTTGAAATGGTTGAAAAATCTATAAAAAAAGTAGTGGAAAGTGCAGATCAAGTAATGCTACGTTCAAAAGAAGCAATAAGCAATATTACAGAAGCTTTAATAGGAACAGGAATTGCAATGAGTTTTGTTGGTAATTCAAGACCAGCATCCGGAAGCGAACATCATATTTCTCATTATTGGGAAATGAAATTCTTATTTGAGGGAAGAAAACCTGTGTTACATGGAACTAAAGTAGGGATTGGAACAGTAGCTGTTATAAAGACATATGAAATGTTATTAAAAGAAAAAATAGATTTTAAAAATGCTAGAAAATATGTAGAAAATTACGATCAAAAAGCATGGGAAGAAAAGATGATACAAAGCTATGGCTGTGCAGCAAACGGAGTAATAGCTTTAGAAGCGAAAACAAATAAAAATTCGAAGAATCTTCATGAAAAGAGAATAAAACGAATAGAAGAACATTGGGATGAGATAACAAAAGTAATAAATGACTCATTACCTAATGTTAAAGTAATAGAAGATATTCTATTATCTTTAAATGCACCAATTAATCCTAAACAAGTTGGGGTTGATTATGAAATGATTAAAGATAGTATATTAGTGGCAAAAGAAGTTAGAGATCGTTATACCCTTTTACAATTGCTATGGGATTTAGGTATTGCAGATAAGATGTCAGAAAAAATTGCTGACTATTTTGAAAGTGGACAAAGTCAATATATAGAGTTAAATAACAAGTATATGGAAGATAAAATAGAAAAAATTAAATGTTTTATTTTAGATATGGATGGAACTATTTATTTAGGTAAAAATTTGTTTGATTTTACTAATGAATTTTTAGATACAGTAAAACAAACAGATAGAGAATATTATTTCTTCACAAATAATTCATCAAAAAGCCAAGAAAGTTATATTGAAAAATTAAAGAATATGAATATACTTATTGAACCAAAACAAATGATGATCTCAACTCATGTAATGATAAAATATTTAAAGAAAAACTACCCTGGAAAAAGTGTTTATGTTGTAGGAACACAATCTTTATTGGACGAATTTAGAAAGTTTAATATAGAGTTAAACGATTGTGATCCTGATATTGTAATCATAGGGTTTGATACAAGCCTTACTTATAAAAAGCTTGAAAAGGCATGTAGTTTTATAAGAGAAGGAAAAACTTATTTTGGAATTAATCCAGATTTAAATTGTCCAATGGAAGGAAATACATTTATTCCTGACTGTGGATCGATGGCAAGGTTAATTGAAAGTTCTACAAATAGATTTCCTGAGTTTTTTGGTAAACCTTCTCATCATACATTGGAATATATAATTGAAGAAACTGGATATAAAGAAGATGAAATTGCAGTTGTTGGAGATAGATTATATACAGATATAGCAGTAACTAAAAATAGTGATGTTTTATCTATATTAGTATTAAGTGGAGAAACCACAAAAGAAGATATTGGTAAGAGTAGTGTTCAACCAGACATAATTGTAGATTCGGTAGCTGACATTACAAACTTAATTAAAAACAAAGCTGTATCTTAATTGAAGAGTCTGTTTCAAATATATCTAAGAAGTTAATATTGAGTATAATCAAATTCGAATGCTAGTTTTTCCTTATATTCAATATTAACATTCGCTTAAATATAGCAAATAAAGATATATATGTTTTTTGATACAGCCATATCTCTAAAGTATAGAGAAAAATAAAAGTAGAATTTGTGAGGTATAAAAGTTATGGGTAAGTATGCTATTGGTATTGATTTTGGGACTTTATCAGTTCGTACATTATTAATTGATATAAAAACAGGAGAAGAGTTATTAACTAAAATTTATGAATATCCACATGGAGTAATGGTTGATAATATTCCAACAGGAGAAGAACTAGGAATTGACTGGGCTTTACAACATCCTAAAGATTATGAAACAGGGTTAATTGAAACCTTAAAAGGGATTATGGATGAAAATTTAGTAAATAATGATGATATAGTAGGAATAGGTGTGGATTTCACCTCTTCCACTATATTACCAACAACAAAAGAGGGTATTCCTCTTTGTTATTTATCAGAATATAAACATAATCCTCATGCTTATGCAAAGCTATGGAATCATCATTCAGCGCAATATTGTGCTGATGAAATTTACAAAATTGCAAGTGAGACAAATCAAAAATGGTTGTCTTTATATGGAGGGAAAATTTCAAGTGAGTGGATGATACCTAAAATTATGCAAATTGTAAAAGAATCTCCTAAGGTATATGAAGCAAGTGGTAGAATTTTAGAAGCGTGTGACTGGATTACATGGTTATTAACAGGTGAAGAGGTAAGAAGTGCTTGTGCAGCAGGATATAAAGCTTTTTATCATCATGAAATGGGATATCCAAGTAAAGAGTTCTTTAAATCATTAAATTCTAAAATGGAAAATGTGGTAGATGAAAAATTATCTACTAATATTAAATCTATAGGTGAATGCTTAGGGTATTTAACTAAAGATATGGCTGAAAAAACAGGATTAAAAGAAGGTACTCCAGTAGGGGTTAGTATTATAGATGCTCATGCTTCTGTAGCTGCAAGTAAGATTGATGGACCAGGAAAAATGCTTATAATTATGGGGACATCTTCTTGTCATATGTTATTGTCTGAAACAGAAGAAGGAATTCCAGGAGTTTGTGGAATTGTAAAGGATGGTATTCTTCCAGGATATTTTGGATATGAAGCTGGACAATGTTGTGTGGGAAATCATTTTGCTTGGTTTAAAGAAAATGCCTTACCAGCCAAATATAAAGAAGAAGCAAAAAAATTAGGTATTAGTGATTTTGATTTATTAAACAAAAAATTAGAAAACTATAAAGTTGGACAGAGTGGACTTATAGCATTAGATTGGTTTAATGGAGTAAGATCAACTTTAATGGATTTTGATTTAACAGGTATGATATTAGGAATGACATTAAAGACTAAACCAGAAGAAATTTATAGAGCATTAATAGAAGCAACTGCTTATGGGACAAGAGTTGTTATTGAACAATTTGAAAAGCATGGTGTTCCAGTTAATGAAATATGTGTAGCTGGAGGAATACCATTAAAGAATCCTATGTTAGTTCAGATATATGCAGATGTATGTAATAAAGAAATAAAAATAATAGACACTAAGCAATCAGGAGCTTTAGGAAGTGCGATTTTAGGAATTGCAGCAGCTAAAGAAGAAGTGACAGGATATAAAAATGCTAATGATGTAGCTAGACATTTAGGTAAAGTAAAAGAAGGTACATTTAAACCTATTCATGAAAATGCAGTTACATATGATAGCTTATACAAAGAGTATTTATTACTTAATGATTATTTTGGCAAAGGTGCAAACGATGTCATGAAAAGATTAAAAAATATTAAAGCGACAGCAAAGCATAAATAATAGGCTATGTTTTAAAATAAACACCAATGTTTTTATATAGGACGTTGGTGTTTATTTTATTATTTTATTCCAGACACGTAATACATTTCTTCATTATCGATGCTTTTATCAATATAAAAATAATTGTTCATTATGATTATGGTATTTTCTACTGGAGGAAGTACATTGTATTTTATTTGAGGTTTTTTTAAATGTACATTATTTATTTTTTCTTTACTATCTGAATGAGCAATAACTATTTTACCATCTTTATTTAAAAGGTTATAAAGTTTGTTAAACAGTGCATACTTATCTTTAAAATGTGGATAAGCTGAGTAAATAAAAATATAGTCAAATGTATAATTCTCAAGATTCATAATATCATTTACAATAAATTCAACTCGTTTATCATTATACTTACTTTTACATACCTTAATCATATTCTCAGAATTATCAACGGCAACGATTTTAGTAGGAGATTTTTCTAATAAATAACTAATTAATATACCCGTTCCTGTTCCAACATCAAGTATTTTAGAACCACTTTTTATATCTGATAATTCTATAATTCTTCTGATTTTTTTATCGTCATGTTTACACATTTCATCCCACTTAAATGCAACACTATTAAAAAATTCTAAATCATCCATTTATAATTACATCCTTATCTATTTTATTTTCAATAATTTTAATTATTATTGGTATTAATATAAGTTGAATAATTATTCCCCATATTCCCTTTATAAAACTACCTGTTAAGAATGAAGCAAGTACAAAGCCATTTCCTGAAACAGTTAACAAAATATAATTTGTTATACCTGAAATTAATCTACCTATAATCATAGCAGTTATTAAAGATATAAAAATATTATACTTTTTATTTTTGTACATTAATCCTGCTATTAGCCCATAGCTTGAAAGTTCAAATGCCATACATATTCCTATTGGATATATAGGAGGCATTCCTGAAATAATTGAATTAATTATTGGAGTTATAAATCCTATAAGTAAGCCATATTTTTCTCCAAGGATAAATCCACAAAGTAATACAGGTATGTGCATAGGTAAGAATATATTACCTGGTAATCCTGTCATATGAAAGGTATATGGAATTATTATTCCTAGTGCTAGGAGTAATCCAGCTCGTACTAGATTTTTTGTCTTTTCATTCATTTTTAATTTCTCCTTATAACCAAATATTTATTAGTACTCTAAAAGTTTTCTTTACAATATTTTTATTATGAATTATTTCTTTTAGAACAGTTATCATAGAAGAATTTTTTTAAAAGTAAAATAATATTATATATAATGATTATTTTTTAGGAGATAAATACATGTATATTTTAAAAATGGAAAATGGATTTATAGTGCCAGTAAAATATGTAAAAGCAGAAGATTTGTATGGAATTGAAAATATAGATTACTTAGATAATAAAAATTTTTATATGAATCAAATAAAAGATAATGATGTAGAAGAATATGCAGATTTAAAATATACTAACAGTTCTTGCAAAAAGATAAATATGGAAGAAAATAAAGTTTTAAGTTATGGAAATTGTAATAACTGTAAAATGAATTGTAGTTTACAAAAAAATAAAGAAGAATTAGCAGTGAAATTTACTGAAAGAGCAATTGAAGATGTTAAATCAGGAAAAAAACAGAAAATAAATGCTATATGGCTTGAAATTTCGGGTTGTTTTGGGCAAATAATATCCTTACTTGATGCAAAGGATCCAGATGTTTTATATTTACTTAAAGAATTTGTTAATTTAAATTATTTTGGTAGTATATGTGGAGATTCAGGTGAAACAGCTTATGAAAGAATATTACAAACTTTAAATACTGATTATGTGTTTGTTGTATGTGGAGCAGTCCCATTAAAGGATAATGGATTGTATACAACAATTGCTACGTATAAAGGCAGAAAAATAACAGCTATGGAGGGAGTTAAAACTATAGCCCAAAATGCAAAATATATTGTTACAGTTGGAACTTGCTCTTCTTATGGTGGACCCACTGCTGCTAGACCTAATTTATCTGATGCTGTTAGTGTTAAAGAATTTTTAAAAAGAGATGATATTATTGCAATTCCAGGATGTCCAGCAAATCCAGTTTGGATTATGGGGATTTTGGGATATCTTACTTCTTATGGAGCACCAGAACTAGATAGCGATGGAAGACCTACAGCATATTATGGACAGACAATTCATGATAATTGTTTAAGAAGAAGATTCTTTGATGCGGGAATATTTGCAAAGAAGCTTGGGGATGAAGAATGTATGTTTAAGTTAGGATGTCAAGGACCAGTGACTTATGCATATTGTCCAATAAGCAAGTGGAATGGAACTGAAAATTGGCCAGTTAGAGATAATACAAACTGCATAGGATGTGCTGGACCTAAATTTCCAGACGGCAATGAGCCATTTGTTAGATATGGAGGGGTTTAGATATATGACTAAAATAATAATTGATCCTATAACAAGAGTAAGTGGACTGTTAAGTATTGAGGTAGAGATTGAAAATAATAAAATTGTTGATGCTAAAAGTAGTGGCAGTCAATTTAGAGGTTTTGAGCAAATATTTCAAGGAAGATCACCTTTAGATATTATATATTTAGCACCAAGAATATGTGGAATTTGCTCCACTCATCATACAATGGCTGCAACTTTAGCTTTAGAAGATGCAATGAAGGTTACGCCAGATTTTAATGGAAAGATTGTGCGTGATATTGCTAATGGATTTGAATTGCTCCAAAATTATTTAAGACACGTTTATTTCTTTGTATTTCCTGACTATGTAGATATAGTACATTTGAATCCATTATATAAGACTGAATCGGCTAAACAGGCTGATTATAGATTATCTAAAGCTGATACAGATAGGATAAATTCTGATTATTTAGAAGCAGTAAAATACAGCAGAGAAGCACATAGAGGAGTAGCTGAATTAGCAGGAAAAGTACCACATTGTCATGGAATATTTGTAGGAGGAACAACTACAAACATTAATATTCAGCAGATAGAGAACATTAAATATAGTATTAATGTAATAAGTAGTTTTGTTGAAGAAAAACTAATACCAGATGTTTATAGAATATCAGAAGTATATAATGATTATTTTAAAATTGGTAAAGGTCATGGAAATCTAATGTGCTATGAATTATACAATGATTATTCACCACCAATAAAGTATTGTGCACCAGGAGTAATTATAAATGGGGTAAAAGAAACATTTGATATTAATAATATTACTGAGAGTGTTGCTAAAACATGGGCAAATGGAACTTCAGAAACAATTATTCCAGGATTAGATGAACCGGCAAAACCTAATGCATATAAAGAGAATGCATATAGTTGGATAAATGCTCCAAGATATAATGGACATGCTATGGAAGTTGGGGCATTAGCAAGAATGACGTTAAATGGAGGATATAGTGGGGGAATATCTACAATGGATAGAATTGCAGCTAAGTCTTTAGAAGCAAAAAGAATTTGTGAAACAATAAAAGTTTTGATAGAAATGCTTAAATTAGGAAAAGCATATCAAAAAGAGTGGGAGATGCCTGAAAAGGCAAAAGGAATTGGTTTAATAGAAGCAGAAAGAGGTGCTTTAGGGCATTGGTTATCAATAGATAAAAAGCTTGTTTCAAATTATACTTTAATACCTCCATCAGCTTGGAATTTATCACCTGAAGATAGTAAAGGAATAAAAGGCACCGCTGAACAAGCTTTAATAGGTACACAAATAAATGATATTAAATATCCAGTTGAAATAGGAAGAATAGTTAGAAGTTTTGATCCATGCTTAAATTGTGCTGCTCATATTGTTAGTGATAGATATGAACCTTTTAACATAAATATAGTATGATAAAAATTTTTGGTGTGGGAAACATACTCCTTTGTGATGATGGGATAGGAGTAAAGATAGTAGAAAAAATAAAAGATGAAATAGAGAAACTCAGTAAAGATATAGAGGTTATAATTGGAGAAACTGATTATATGTATTGTTTGGACTGCATAAACAAAGAAGATATTGTTATTATAGTTGATAGTACGTATTTAGGATTAAAGCCGGGGGTTATTTCTATTTTTGATTTTAAAGAATGTGATAGGTTTATTACAAATAGTAGAGATGAGCATAATGAAAGTTTATTAAAGATTTTAAGAAAAGAATATAGAGAAGTAAATGGGTATTTAATAGGTATAGAGATAGAAAATATAGATTTCTCTTTAGAGTTATCTAAAACTTTAAAAAATGAATTCTTAAATATATCAATTAAAGTATTTAATGAAATAAAAAATATACTTAAAAGGATTTATGGTGAGGATTATGCATGAAGTATCTTTAATGAGTTCGGTAATAGATATGGTTGAAGATAATTGCAAGAAAAATAATATCAATAAGGTGACTAAAATTATTTTAAAAATAGGAGAATTTTATTATATTGAAAAATCGTATCTTATTTTTGCATTTGAAGCATTAAGTAAAAATGGAATTTGTGAGGGTGCAAAATTAGAAATAAATGAAATTAAGGCAAAAGCATATTGTAAAAAATGTCAACAAGAATTTTCAATAAGTTTTACAAATAAAAAATGTCCTAAGTGTAATTGTTTAAGTAGTGAAATAATTTCAGGTTATGAGATGTTACTTTATAGAATAGAAGGGGAATAATCATATAAAAAAGAAGTGGGGAATATGATAAGAAAAAAGATTGTAATTAAAGGAAGAGTACAAGGTGTTGGCTTTAGACCATTCGTTTATAGGATAGCATTAAATAATAATTTAAAAGGATATGTTAAGAATTCTAATAAGGGTGTAGTTATAGAAGTTCAAGGTAATTCTAAAAATGTAGAAAATTTTTTAGAAGAAATCAAGGAAAAACCACCAGATTTAAGCTATATAGATGAAATAAAAATAGAAGATGGAAAATTAGGAAGTTTTAAAGAATTTAAAATTCTAGAAAGTAGTGTAGATAATAAAGAGATTACTCTAATATCTCCAGATATAGCAACATGCAAAGAATGTGAAAAAGAATTATTAAATATAAACAATTCTAGAAGATATAATTATGCTTTTATAAATTGTACTAATTGTGGACCAAGATTTTCTATTATAGATAATCTTCCTTATGATAGAAAGAATACTTCAATGAGTAGGTTTGAAATGTGTTTTGAATGTACTAAAGAATATAGAAATCCTATAAATAGAAGATTTCATGCAGAACCAACATGCTGCACAAGTTGTGGTCCACAATTAACTCTTTTAAATAATGAAGGACAAGTAATTAAAAATGTTAATGAAATAGAGGAAGTTAAAAAGTATTTAAAAGAGGGGAAAATTATATGTGTAAAGGGGATAGGAGGATTTAATCTTATATGTAATGGTAAGGATGGAGATTCAATAGAAAAGCTTAGAATTAGAAAGAATAGAAAACGTAAGCCGTTAGCTTTGATGATGCGGGATATAGATGTTGTTTATAAATATTGCAATATAAATTCAATAGAAGAAAAGATTTTAATTGGGAATAAAAAACCAATACTACTTTTAGAAAAAAAGAATAATTTACTTCCTTATAATATTTCATTTAATAATAAACGATTAGGAGTAGTATTGCCATATAGTCCACTTCATTATTTATTATTTGATAATGAGATAGAAACTATAGTTTTTACTAGTGGAAATTTAAGTGGAGCACCTATTATATATAATAATTTTCAAGCAGTAAAGAATCTTAAAAATATTTGTGATTACTTTTTGATTCATGACAGGGATATTAATAATCCAATAGATGATGCTGTAACAACTGTGATTTTAAATGAGGAAAGGGTTATAAGGTTAGGGAGAGGCTATGCACCATTATCTTATAAATATAGCTTAGAAAATAATATTTTATCTTTAGGTTCTCAATTCAAAAATACATTTTCTTTAAGCTGCAGAGATTATTTTTTTACTAGTCCATATATTGGAGATATGGATAGTGTTGAATCTATTAAATATTTTGAAAAACATTTAAATTTTATACAGAATATTTATAATATTAAACCTAATATAATTGCTTACGATAATCATCCTAATTATTGGTCAAATGATTTTATTGATGAAAAGCAATATAAAACAAGAAAATTATATAATAATTGCAATATGGTGGGGGTATATCATCACCATGCCCATATAGTTAGTTGTATGTTTGAGAATAATGAGAGAAACAAAGTTATTGGTGTTGCTTTTGATGGCGTTGGGTATGGAGAAGATGACCAACTGTGGGGTGGAGAATTTTTAATATGTGATTATAAAAAATTTAGAAGAGTTGGTCACATTGAAAATATTGTATTACCTAGCGGTGATGGGGCAGTAAAAGAACCATGGAAAATTGGTATTTCATTAATATATAAAGCTTTTAAAGAAGAAAAATTATGGTGTAAAGAAAATGGTTTTACTTATATAAATAATGATAAATTTAAAGAAAATTTTTTTAATAGTATATTTGATAGTATATATGATAATTCAATAAATAAAATACAGAAAGTTAAAGAAATTTTTAATAATAAATCTGTTAACTTTATTATTAAGATGATTGAAAAAAATATTAATTCTCCTTTAACATCTAGCATTGGAAGACTATTTGATGGAGTTGCTAGTATTTTAGGTTTTATAGAGTGTGTAAATTATGAAGGTGAAGCTGCTTTATATTTACAAAATTTAGCGGAAGACTTTAAAAATTCATTAAATAATAAGATTTTATATAAAGATAAATATAGATATAAAATAATTAAAAAAAATTCAATTTATATAATAAATACTAATAAAATTATATTAGAAATTTTAATGGACATACAAAATAACTTACGCAAAGGTGAAATAGCGCTAAAGTTTCATAATACTATAATAGATTTTTCATATGAACTTTTACTTAAAATTAGAGAAGAGGAAAAATTAAATACAGTAGCTTTGAGCGGAGGAGTGTTTCAAAATCCAATACTATTAGAAGGATTATATATTAAATTAAAAGATGATAATTTTAATATTTTAACTCATAAAATTATACCTTGTAATGATAGTGGATTATCTATAGGGCAGATTATTATAGCAAATGAATTGGAGAAGGTGTAAATATATGTGTGTAGCAATTCCTGGTAAGGTTTTAGAAATATATAATAAGGATGCATTAATTCAGTTTGGAAAAATAAATAAAGTGATAAACATAGAATTGATAGAGGATTTAAAAAAGGGAGAATATGTATTAGTACATGCAGGATGTGCAATAGAAAAAAAGAATGAAGAAGAGGCTTTAGAGATATTAGAAATATTTAAAACATTAATAATGTGATATTTTGCTTAGGTAAGATTTTGTAGTAACATAATATAATTTAATGGCTATGTTTTAAGTGAATGTTGATATTGTAGTATAAAGCTCATGGACAGGGGAATTTGCTTTAAGAACTCTAAAATAAAGCTTAGTCCAATTAATGCATGCTCCCAATCAAAGATTGCTGACAAGCAATTAATTGTACAAA
>NZ_JAVJAN010000040.1:0-31737 GCF_031344075.1 Clostridium aquiflavi | reverse complement strand
CCTTGCATAAAGTACCAAGTACCATTAACGTTTTGCCATCCAGTTAACATAGCTCCTGAAGCATTAGTGTAGTACCAAGTTCCGTTATCGTTGATCCAACCAGTTTGCATGATTCCAGCTGCATTGAAGAAGTACCAAGTTCCGTTAACTCCTGCCCAACCAGTAGCTTTAGTTCCATCTTCTTTAACGAATGTCCAAGTTCCATCAGTACCTTGTACCCATCCTGTTGTTACTTCTGGTTTTTCAGGTTCTACTGTATCTTCTTTAGCTCCAATTACTGAGTAAACTTCATCTTTTTCATTCCAAATAACCATGTTGTCTTTGTTGTAAACTGACATTTGGTCCATTGATCCGTCTACTTTGTAAACTTTATCCCAGCTTTCATCGTTATCGAATTTGTAAACAAATCCTGATTCTAATGCCCAAAGGTTTCCATCAACATCAACTTTAAGAGTTTTAACGTCTTTTTCTGTATCAGCTTCTGTTACATCTGTATAGTAGAATCCTTTAGATGTTTTTAAATCTAATGTTTTAACATCTACTGTCTTAGCAGCTGCATCATAATCATATGCAAGAACTTTTCCACCAACAACTGAATAAGTTACTCCAGTTAAAGTTTCTTTAGTTCCCTTAACACCCTTGTCGTTAGAAACAACGTAGTTAGTTACTGATTTAGCATATTTGATTCCATCTATATCATCTGAAGCTTGAGCTTTAGATATTTTTTGGATAACATCAAAACTTACAGCTTTTGGGTTTGTAACATCAAATGCAGTAGTTGTTGCATTAACTGTCATTCCGTTAATTTCACTTATATCAGCATTTCCGTCAACTGAAACTGTCATTCTTACAGTTCTGTATATGTTGTTTGAATCTTGTCCAATTACTTCTGCATTTGCATTATCAACTGTTACTGTTGCTTTACCATTTGTAGCAGTCTTGAAATCTTCTGCATCTTTTGTATTATTTAAAGTAACTGTTTCAACAGATGTTCCAGTAGTAACAGCAACTTTAACTTTTCCTACATTGTAATCAGCATCGATGTAGTTACCCTTTGCATCAGTATAAACATTGTTTCCATCATAGTTAGCTTCATACCAAGTTTCTCCAAAGTTTGAACCTGCCATTTGATTTAATCCTGGAAGTGCCTTTGCAGTTGCATCAGTATATCTGTCATCATTGTCTTTTCTTATTTTGCTTCTTAAAGTTACTTTAACATCATCGATGTTGTCTTCAGCTAAGTTTTCATCTGTTACTTTACCATTTGTTAAATCAATAAAGTAAGCATCAGTATCAACAGTAGCATATTTTTCTCCGTATATTCCGAAGTCTGATCCAGTATCAACGTCTTCTAATTCAGTGTATTTTCCTTCGTTTAAGAAGTATACAGCATCTGTATCTCCATCTTTAACATTACCATCGATAACGAAAGATCCGTCTTTGTAAGCTTGTGCACTGTATACAGTACCATCTTTAGATTCTATTCTCTTATAATCAGCAGCATTAACTCCAGTAGCTGGAACTAATGATACTACAGCTGCAGCAGCTACTAATAAAGCTGTTGCTTTGTTTGCTCTATTAAACATATTTTTTCCTCCTAGTTTTCCACTTAAATTTCTTTTTCTTTAGTTTTTCTAAAATTTCTTCTTTAGTTTTTGTGGAATATTATTCACTTTTTTCTTTTCGTAATATAATACCTCCACTTTTTTATATTTCGGTACTTTTTTTGTAGTTCTTTATACTTTTTTGTAATATTTCTAAGATTTTTTTAATTTTTTTATATTTTTTTCTCATAAAATTTAGATATATTAAAAATACTTTCATAAATTGTAATAAAAATACTTGGTATTTATATTGAAAAATACCAAGTAAATAGAAGTAATTTAATTTTATTCAATTTTTGTATATAAATTTATATTTAATATAATTAAAGGCTATCTCATAGATATAAATATCTAATTTGAGATAGCCTGTATATTGATTATATTAATTTATATTGATATTTAATTACGAGGGAAAGTTGTAATTTAACACAATACCAACTTTATTTTAAGCGTAGATTTTAATTTTTTATCTTTTATAAGTTTATATTTTAATATGTTTTTATATATGCAATAGGTAAAGTGGCATTGTAATTGGACTTTGAGAATTCTCAATGAGTATTGTCATATTTACTGCTTGTCTTAATTTTATATTGGGAGCAAGCTAAAATAGGACTACACTCATTTTAGCATTCCTAAGTTCAATTACTCAGTCCACCTTTACTTATTCATATATTAACATTTTATATTATACCTCTTATCTAATCCAAGATCCATTTGCTCCTAATGTATATCCATTTACACTTGTATTAGAAAGCATTCTACCTGAACCATCTAAATAGTACCATGTTCCATTATCATTAAGCCAACCAGTTTTCATTGAACCATTACCGTTTAAATAGTACCAAGTTCCTCTATCATTTATCCACCCTGTCTTCATAGCTCCTGATGGTTCCATGAAGTACCAAGTTCCATTTACATATTGCCATCCAGTTAACATGTTTCCATTATCATTTAGATAGTACCAAGTTCCTCTATCATTTAACCAGCCTGAATGAGCCATTGATCCATCTGCATTTAAATAGTACCAATTTCCAAAAGGATTTACCCATTTGTTTGATTGCATTATTCCATATTCATCAAGATAATAATACGTTCCATTTACATTAACCCATTGATACTTAACTTGATTTCCTTCATTATCAAAGAATATCCAGTTTCCGTAATTATCTTTGTCCCAACCTTTTTTAACTTCATTATTATCATCTTTATCTTCATCTTCTGATGATTTTTTCTCACCTATGATTGAATATACTTCATCATCTTCATTCCAAGTAACCATATTATCTTTATCATAAACTGATAATTTTTCCATAGAACCGTCTACTTTATAAACCTTGTCCCAATCTTCATCATTATCAAATTTATAGATGAATCCTCCATTTAAAGCCCATATGTTACCATTAACATCTATATCATATGCTTCTTCATTATCTAAATCTTGATCTTCTTCTTTAGACATATCAGTATAGTAATGTCCAGATCTTGATTTTAATTCGATAGTTTTAGCATTTATATTATCTCCATCTATTTTGTATTCAACAAGTTTTCCACCTACTGCTGTGAATTTTCCACCTAATAAATCTTCTTTATCACCATCTTTATCAGATATAACATAGGTAGTTACATTCTTCGCATAATGAGCTCCATCTATATCCTTAGAAGCTTGAGATTTTGAAATTTTTTGTATTGTTTCAAAACTTACTGATCCATTTGCACCTCTTTTAAATACATCACTATGATCATTTATTTTAATTCCATTTATTTGTTCTATTAAAATATCAGAAGTGCCATCACCCTTTGCTCCATTTGCTGCTTTTTCAATTAAAGTTGCATCTGCTATTGCTTCTACCTTTGCTGCTTTTGCTGCTTCTATTGCTTTTGCATTTTTTGTAGCTTCATCTCCTGTTGCTTCTCCAAATGCTTTTTCTGCTGCATTAATTATTGCATCTTGAACTGCTTTTATAATTCCTGTTGATGGTTGTGTTTTAGCATTCTTTATTCCATCAAGTGTTGTTACTGAATCTGCTGTTAATTTATCAGCTTCTCCTTTTACAATACTTACTGCTGAAGCTGTTGTTTTAACAGTTTCAATAGTTGCCCCTTCTAGACCAGCTGCTTTTTCAATTTCATCTTTTATGGCTTTTTTAACGCTACCATTTACATCAACACCGTCAATACTGTTTATTGCTTCTTTTACATCAGCTATTGTTGCAGTATCTGAAGTACCTTCAGTAACAAATGAAGAATTAATATTAATTGTTACAGTAGCTCTTCTATATATATTATTAGAATCTTGTGCTATAACATCTTGATTTGAAACTTTAGCTTTTAATGCATCTCTTACACCTGCAACGTCAAATTCTTTATCAGTATTATCTATACTGACATTCTTGCCATTAGCTGTTACTCTAACTTTTCCTAGATTATAATCAGCATCAATATAATTTCCCTTAATATCTGTATAAACTGTTAATTCTTTTGCTGTATTTCCATCTCCACCATTGGTCTTTTTATCATCTGCAGTGTAATGAGTTTCAAACCATGCGTCTCCATATTTTGAACCATTAAGTTCTTTTAAATCATTCTTTGACTCATCATGATCTGAATATCTATCATCTGCTTTATTCTTTATTTTCTTTTTTAACGCAATTGATGCATCATCTTCCCCTTCATCTCTTAAATCATCATCATATACTTTACCATTTGTTAAATCAACAAAGTAATCTCCATTATCAAGATCAAGATATTTTTCATTAAATACTCCGTTAAATTCAGAACCAGTATCTACCTCATCTAATTCTGTGTATTTACCATTACTTAAAAAATAGATTGCTTCAGTATCTGCATTTTTCACATCACCATCTATAACAAAGTTTCCATCTTTATATGCTTGAGCACTATAAACTGTACCATCCTTTGATGGTATTCTTTTATAATCTGCAGCATGTACACCTGTTGACGGAACTAATGAAGTCACCGCCGCCGCTACTAGTAATAATGATGTTATTTTGTTCGCTCTTTTTATCATATATATTCTTTCCCCTTTCGATGTGCGTGTTTACAACTTAAAATTTAAATATTATTCTTGTACGATTTACATTTAAATTTATCTTTTTATTAATCTCTTTTTATTAATTCTTCTTATATATATCTTCTTATCAAATTCTTTTTATTAATTTTTCTTCTTATCAAAATTCCTATTATTCTTTATCTTTGTGTATTATCTTAAAGCCTTAAATTTTTATTTTTTTATATTAAAGCTTAATTCTTTATATTCTGTTATTTCTTATTATATTTGCTTTATAGTACTTTTATTTTTTAACTCTATTTTAATTAAATATTGATATCTTAGTATAATAAGCGTAGTGGCAATCTCTTATTTACCTTTTAGAGTCCTATCTACTAGTTTTACACTGTAATATCTAAAATTTTTTAAAATAGCACTTTTATAAAGTTTAATTATAATGGCTTTTTCTTTAATTATTGTAGGATATAGCTTAATTTACCATCATGTTAACTATTATAAGCAAATTTTTCTTTTTGGTACCTAAAAATTACTTTTGATTTTTTTGTCGACAACTCTAAATAGAATTACTAATTACTTAATAACTCTAAGCAGATTTATTAATCAGTCAATAACCCTAAAAGGATTATAATTTAAATGACTTTAAGATAAGATTTAAGATAAGAAAAATAAATAAATTGTTTTTATTTACACTACACATTACAAATTTGATTTTATATTTTGGGACCTATTTTAGTATTTTTTCTTCTATTAAGGTTTTCTTAAGAAAAAACTCAAGAAACATTAATATTTTCTATTGATTTTTATTACTGAATCAATTTCATATTAAAACAAGCTAAAATGAGACTATACTTATTTTAGAATTCCTAAGTTTAATTACTCAGTCCATTTTACTTATGCATATATAAATATATGCGATATTTTAATTTTTACAAATTTAACCTAGTATTAAATTTGAGTTTATTCAAATAATATTACTGTAAATATTAATACCTCCAAATAAACATTATTTTTAACTTATTTTAATTTATTTAATATATTATTTTAATATATTAATTTTTTTAAAATATTAAGGAAGTGATATTCTATGAATAATGAAAAATCGCCTTATCTACCTAAGGTAAGAACAGATTATTATCCAACACAAAGCAAAATAGAAAGTGTTTCTGAAGACGGATCAGTTGCCATTAGTTTACCTAATCCAGCCGTGGATGATATTGTTGTAAATAACATCGCTTCCATGGAATTTGATTATACTCAAGATATGACGTCTAGTGAAAATTCCGACTTAAATAGCACTGATCCTGAAAAAAATTATTTTAAACATTGTAACAAATAATTTTAAACTCCCGAGAAAATAAAACAGAGTACTTAATGACATCCATCATTAAGTACTCTGTTTTTTGTTATTATATTTTTAATGTTCAATTACTAAGTCCACTTTTTTTATTCATATATTAACATTGTATTAAAACATAATTTTAATATTGAACATTCCATCCATCTTCTGTTGCATATAATGAAACACCATCTTTAAGTCCAGTTTCAAATAAAGTTACTCTTCCTGTTACTAAATTAGTGTAAGCATCATTTTTCATTATTTGATTAGTTTCTCTAGGAATTATACCAATATCTGCTCCAATATAATTTACAAACATATAACTTGAGGATGTATTTATTCCATGATGTGGAACTTTTAATACGTCTACTCTTGAATGTGCTAAAAGATCTGATTCTACTATATCTTTTTCAGCTAGCCATTCTATATCGCCTGTAAATAATGCGCCTAAATCACTATATTTTAAATATACTAAAGCTGATTGATTATTTATTTCCCAATAATTAGCTGAGACTCTTTTGTCAAGTGGTTTTGCATAGTACGTATCTCTATTAACAAATTTCAAAATACCTTCTTCATCGATATCTTGTCCATAAACTGCATTTATAACTTCTATATCAAGATCTTCTATTAAATCCATAGTCTTTTTAAATACCCTATAGTCTTCTTTCATAATCTTGATATCACCAGATTCTGATCCAGTTTCCTCTAAATCCAAACAATCTTCTAAATAACTTTTTTCAGGCATATATATTTTTTCTACATTAAAATTCTTAAGAATTTTATATAGACCTCCAATATGATCTGAATGAGGATGAGTTATTATAACATGATTGATTATTTTTTTATCATCTTTATCTTCTTTCATATCTTGACTTTCTAAAAAGTCTATTACTTTCTTTTCACTATCTTTTGTATTTAATCCAGTATCAATCAATGCAGTCTCTCCATTTGGAAGTTTTATAAATATACAATCTGCATTTCCAACATCTAAATATTTTACATAAAGATATTCATCTATTTTTCCGCCACCTTTATATAAACCGCTATCAGTAAAGCTTTCAGGTTTACCATCTATAATTATATTGCCTGTTGCTAATTCCCCATTTGCCTTAACATAATATTTTTTATCATTATTTTCTATCCATTCATTAGATAACATTTCACCATTTTTATTTGAATAACATTCCTTGTCATTCTTTCTATAAAAGCCTGTCTCCAATGCCCCACTACCATTAAAATAGTACCATTTATCATCTATATTCATTTTTCCACTAGCCATTTCACCAGTTTTATATAGATAATATTTATCCATACCTAATTTTATCCATCCATTTTGCATTACTCCATGATCATCTAAGTAATACCATTTATAATCAATATAGCTCCAACCATTTCTCATTGCACCATATTCATTAAAATTATACCATTTACCACTAAAGTCTTTCCATCCAATAGCAACTGAATAATCATCATTAAAATAATAAGTATTCTTGTGAAGTACATAATTAGGATCTTTACTAGGATCTACTATTTCATACTCATCTTCTTTAGAGCTTGTACTGTTTAAATCAGTATCATTTTCTTCTTTATTATCTTCAAGAGAGTTTACTTCTTCCCCCTTTTTGTTATCTTCTTCTACTTTTTCTGAATTTTTAATATCTTCATTATTATTCTCAGATTCTTTAATTTTTTTATCTGTTTTTTTATCTTCAGATTTTATATCATCTTTGTCTTCATCTTCTGGTATATCTTTATCAACTTTAGTGTTTTCTTTTTCCTTCTTCTTTAAGATTGGTTCATATACTTGAGGATTAGTTTCCGTTCCTTTATATATGTATTCCTCTATTTCAAACCAGCCTCTTTTTTGTAACATTCCATCTTCAGTAAAATAAAATCTTTTTCCATTAATAACATGCCAACCTGGTTCTGGAGTTTTTTCCTCTTGGTCTAGAACTTCATCAACATCTTCTTTTAAATCCTGTTCTTTTGAATTACTTTCAGATAACTTGTCCCCTTTTAAATTATTTTTTTGTGATTTACTATCTTTATTATTTTTCTCTTGTGATTTATCTTTTTGTAATTCATTTTCTAATGAGCTATTTTTTTGTGACTTAGAAAGATCACTTGTAGCTGCATATGCATTTACATTTGGACATATACCACTTATAAATGTTGTAGCCATAATTAATACTATAATTCTTTTCTGTAAATTAAAAATAACAATCCCTCCCATCAAAAATTTCCTTCATATATTATACCTTTATTAGAATATTTTCTCAAATAAATATACACCCCTGGGGTGTAATTTTTTCCAGATGCATAATTTTTATTAATTTAATGACATTATGTATAAATTGTATCTTTATTTTTGCAAATGAAAAGACTGTCTCTTAATTAATACTCTTAAAATATTAAGCTTGATACTTAATTACTTTTTGTTTAGAGACAGTCTTGTTAATTTTTTAAACTAATGTTTATACTACACTATAAACATTAGTTTAAAACATGATTATAATGAAAGAAATTCCGTAAATGCTTTTATTGTATATTCATTATCTTTAACACTTGCAAGTTCTCTTACTGAATGCATTGAAAGTAATGGTGCACCCATATCTATAACTGGTATATTTAATTTAGATGCAGTTATTGGTCCTATTGTTGTTCCACCCTTAACATCTGATCTATTCACAAATTCTTGACATGGTACATTTACATTTTCACAAACTTGTTTAAATATTGCTGCTGCGTAGCTGTCTGTTGAATAACTTCCTGATGCCGCAATTTTTATAACTGGACCACCTCCAATAAGTGGTCTGTTTGTTGGATCATGCTTTTCTGTATAGTTTGGATGAAGAGCATGAGCTAAATCTGCTGAAATCATAACTGAGTTTGATAATGATCTCTTGAAATCTTCTCTATCTTTTCCAAGTGCTAATGTTATTCTTTCTAATATATTTTCAAGTAATGAAGAATTTGCTCCTTGAGATGTTAAGCTACCTATTTCTTCATTATCAAGTGCCACTAAAACTTTTGTTGCTTTATTAGATTTACTTTGAAGTAATGCCACAAGTCCTGCATATACCATCCAAAGGTCATCTAATCTTCCTGCTGAAATGAATTCTTCATTCATTCCAAATAAACATCCTTTTTCATATTCATATACAAATAAATCAAAATCTACGATTTCTTTTTCTTCTACATTTAAGCTTTCTGCAATTAACTTAAGTAAGTAACCGTCTTTCTCTAACTTATCAGTAGCCATTGTAAGTAATGGTAATGTATCTTTTTGTCTATTATATTCATAGCCTTCATTAATGCTTCTATTCATGTGTATTGCTAAACTCGGTATTATTAAAACAGGCTTATTTAGATCAACTAATTTAACTTGTGGTTTTAGTGGATTGCTTCCTTTTAATGTAACTCTTCCAGCTACCCCTAATGGTCTATCAAACCATGTGCTAAGTATTGCACCACCATAAACTTCTGTGTTTAATTTAACATAATGGTCTTCTACTGTCATTTCTGCATGTGGCTTTATTCTGAATCCTGGAGAGTCTGTATGAGCTCCTATTAATCTAAATCCTTCTTCTGCTATATCTCCACTTCCAATTTCGAATCCTATTATTGCAGATTCATTTTTCATAACATAGTATTTTCCACCATGCTTTAAATCCCACTTATCACATTCCTTAATTTCTACAAATCCTTCTTTATCTAAGATTGATTTAACTTCATGAGCACCATGAAATGCACTTTTACTATTATTTATAAAATTTAATAAATCTTTTGCTGTGTTCATAAAAATTCTGCTACTCAAAATATGGACAAATATACCCATATTGATATTATTACTACTTCAACGAATCCAATTTTGCCGAAGCTACTCTTGTTTGTAAGACTCTCCATAGTCGTAAATTCCCCAAATAGCCTTAGGTACATATATACATTTGCTTGATTATGCAACTTTGTATATTTTTGCATTTTCTAAATTAATTGAAGCATTATAATCTCTATCTATACTAGAATTACATTCATTACATTTATAAACCCTATCAGATAGTTTTAAATCTTTTTTATATGCTCCACAACAACTACAAGTTTTACTTGAAGGATAAAATCTATCTACAATTCTTAACTCAATTTCATTAAGATTACACTTGTACTCAAGTTTAACCCTAAACTCATAGAATTTTTGTTGTGCTACTGCCTTAGATAAATGCTTATTTTTCATCATTCCACTAACATTTAAATCTTCAATAGTTATATAGCTTGGTTTTTGCTTAACTATTTTATTAATTGTCTTATTTATATAGTCAGTTCTAATATTAGATAATCGTTGATGAACTCTTTGTACTTTGACTATTTGTTTTTGGATATTTTGTCTAGTAGCTTTTCCTTTCTTATTTTTATTTTTTAATTTAAAACTTTCATATTTTCTTGAAAGTCTTCTTTGTTCACGTTTCAACTTCTTTTGTAATTTTTTCACTCTTACAGTTTTATTAATATTCTTCTTGTGAGTACCATTAGAGATAACTGCAAATTCTTTAATTCCAAGGTCGATACCTATTCCTTTTGTATAAGGTCTATCTTCACTTTTGTGCTCTTCTTCAATTACTACTGATACAAAATATCTATCAGCTTTCTTAGATATTGTACCATTAACAACCTTTGCGTTAGTTGGGATATATCCAAATTCTTTTAGTCTTACCCACTTTAAAGTAGGAATATTAATTTTATGTCTTTCTGTTTTCCAATCTGTTTTATTATTTTTAGGAAAATAAAGTTTAACATCAGACTTATTCTTCTTCTTAAATCGTGGAAACTTAGATTGACCTTTGAAAAATCTTTTGTAGGCACTTTCAGCATTACAAATAGCTTTTTTCCTTGCTTTAGAACCACATAAATTTATCCATTTATATCCTTCTAAAATTTTAATTTCATTATTGATATACTTATCAAAGTTATTAGCACTTAAAGTCGCTTCTTTTTTAGAGATTAATCCATCTTGAAACTTTTTATATAATTCTTGATTTGTAGCCAAATACTGATTATATAACCATCTACAAATACCAATGCCTTGATTAATCTTCTTTTTCTGCTCTTCCGTTGGGTGTATCTCCGTTTTGTATGCTCGTAGCAACTTCTTTATCCTCCTTAATCTTTTTCTTATACTTTCTAAGACCATATATTCTACAACTAAACACATGAAGTATTGATATTGTATCTTGAACTAACTCTTCTTGTGGTGAAAGACTTTCATTATTTACAACTATAACTTTAGTATCAAATTTCCCTAAAAATCTTTCAAACCATGAATACCCAAATCGTATAAATCTATCTTTATGAGTTACTAATATAGAATCAATTTTGTTTTCCATACATTCCTCTAAAAGTTTGTTCCACTTTTTACGATTGTAGTTTAGTACACTTCCTATATCTGTAATAACTTCATCTACAATAATACCTTTAGCATTTGCAAAACTCTTTAGAAATTCAATTTGATTAGCTAAATCATCTTTTTGATTATTTGTAGAAACTCTAGTATATATAACTATCTTTCTATCTATATTATTCTTTAATCCCTTGAACTCTAAATATTGGTCATAAGTATAGTATCTTCGATTAGTTGGAGTACGTTTTGCTTTTAATATACCTTCTCTATCCCAACGTTGAAGTGTTTTAACTGATACATTTAATCACATTTTTTCAATATTTTTTAATAACTATTTTACACTCCTTTCAATATAATAGCTAAAAAACACCCTTCACAGTATAGCTTTAATATTTATTACAATTTTAAGATAATATTTATAAATTATATCTTAAAATATTATAGAAGCTCTTACATTAATAAGATTATTTTGACTATTATTTATAACTAAAAATTATTATATATTTACATAAATTACATATACAATAAATGTATGAATATAGTCATATTATCAAATTCTATAATTTAAATCAAACAATCTATAATATAAAAATACAGTTTATATCTTATTTTATCCTTTAATATAAAAAAAATTATATGAAATTTTAATTATTCCGCCCACTTTGCTTATGCATATATCAACACTCTGCTAAAACATAGCCTAATATAAAAGTATCAATAAATTTAATTATTAGCTATTAATTTTTACATTATAGCAACATTATATTTTACAAATACTAATTACTGTATTAGAATTAAATTATTTAATATAAAGCATAGGAGTGATTATATATGTTCTCAAAATTTCTAGTTACTAAGTTTATTAAAGATAATCACAATGTAAATGATGATAAAGTAAGAAATTCTTATGGTATTCTTGGAGGGCTTGTAGGAATTTTTATTAATCTTATACTATTTTTAATAAAAATTTCCGTTGGACTTTTTTCTTCAAGTATAGCTATTATTGCTGATGCATTTAATAACTTATCTGATGCAGCATCTTCTCTTATAACTATAATAGGTTTTAAGATGGCAAGTAAACCTGCTGATAAAGAACATCCTTTTGGACATGGGCGAATTGAATATATTTCTGCTTTAATTGTTGCATTTATGGTTATGCTTGTTGGTTTTCAATTTATAAAATCATCATTAACTAGAATTATAAATCCTGAAGCAGTTACCTTTGAAATTGTACCTTTTATTCTTCTTTTAATTTCAATAGGACTTAAATTTTGGCTTTCTGGTTTTAATAAATTTATGGGGAATAGGATTAATTCTTCTGCATTAAAAGCAGCTTCTGTAGATGCATTAGGAGATGTTTTTACTTCTAGTACTGTTGCTATTTCTTTTTTAGTTTCTAAGTTTACATCAATTCCTATAGATGGATTTATCGGACTTATAGTTGCTGGATTTATAGTTTATTCAGGTTTTTCATTAATAAAAGAAACTCTTAACCCATTGCTTGGTGAAGCTCCTGATCCTGAACTTGTTAAAGGAATAAATGATATGGTATTATCTTATGAACATATTACTGGATCTCATGATTTAATAATACATAATTATGGGCCTGGAAAGTGTATGGCTTCAATACATGCTGAAATTCCCTCAAACATTGATATAATGAAAATTCATGAAGTAATTGATAAAGCTGAAAGAGAGATTTCTGCAAAACTTAAGATTTATCTTGTTATACATATGGACCCTATATGTATAATTGAGGGTGAGGTTAAGGAAGCACACGATGAAATTCTAAAATTAATTGATGAATATGATTATATAGATTCTATTCATGACTTTAGAATCGTTGGTGATGGAAACTGTAAAAATCTAATATTTGATTTGGTTTTAAATGCATCTTTAAAAACATCTTTTAAAGATGAAGAACTAATTGATAATATTAGTTCAAGAGTGAAGTCAGTTCATCCTAAATATAATTGTATAATCACTTTAGATAAGCATTATCTTTAATAATTATTTATATTAATGTGTAAAATATACCTTCTATAAAGCATAAACTACTTTATAGGAGGTATATTTTTATTGTTTTTATACTATATATGTTATGAATTTATTTATAAAAAATAATTAATTAAGTTCTAAAAAAAAGGAGGTATTTTTTTATGAAGTGTCCTTACTGCAACAAAGAACTCGGAGAAAAAAATGAATGTATAACATCTACATGCTATGCATTTGAGAAAGTATTCCCAAGATATGATTTAGAAGAAGAGAAATCTTCAAAAACTAATGAAACTTTAAATACCACTAAAGAAAAACTTGATGATTCTACTATTAGTTCAAAACTTGAAGAAATTGAAAAAAATGCAACTAATCAAAAAAGTAATCCTATAGAAAATTCTACTGGAACAAGTACTAATGCAGGACTTTACATTTTAATTGCAATAATTATCCTATTAATTATTGGCTTTGTTTTTTTCTAAAATTTGATTTTTATCTGATCAAAATGGCATTGTAATTGGACTTTGAGAATACTTAATGATTATTGTCACATTTACTGCTTGTCTCAATTTCACATTGAGAACAAGCTAAAATGGGACTATAATCATTTTTAGTATTCCTAAGTTCAATTACTCAGTCCACTTTTTTATGCATATATCAACACTTTCCTTAAAACATGTTCTTATTTTTTATTCTTTAATGTTTTAAATCTATCTGCTGCTGCAACTTTTTCTGAACCATCAGTTATTATTTCAACTATTATAGGTTCACTGCATGAATATAACTCATCCTTTATTTCATTAAGCTGACTTAAATCTGTTATTTCATATGATTTAATTCCAGCTGCTTCCCCTATTGCCTTTATTGAAACTCTATCTTGAACTACTCCATTAATAGATCTTCCAAATAGGAATGTCATTCCCTGGTCAACGTAATTTAATTTTGCATTATTTATTACAAAGTATACTATAGGTAATGAATATTGTTTTGCTGTTAAAATTTCACTACCATTCATAAATACTGATCCATCTCCAACAACTACAGCATATTTTTCTGTATTTCCACTTAATGCTGCACCTATTGAACCTGCAACACAGTTTCCCATAGCTCCATAATTTAAACTAGCAATAAAATCTGATTCTTTTGGAATAAACAGATATTTATACATATAGTTCATGAATTCACCAATATCACACATATAAGTAGTGCTTGGATTTAATATGTTAGGAAGCATGTCTGCTAATCTTCTAACAGATATTCCTGTATGATCTTTTACATAATCATTATTTAATTTTTCTACTTTATTTAAAGTCACATTTTTATCTTCAATTTTTTCATTTATTATTGATAATGCTTCTGATAATTCATAATATACTTTAAATCTATCAATATGATCTTTATTTAAACTCTTTTTCTTATTATCTATTTGAATAACTTTATTTCCATCATTAAATAATGCATCATTAAAGTTTCTTGTTGCACTTTCTCCAAGGCTTGATCCTAATACTAATACACAATCTAACTCTTCTGTATCTGCATAATTTTGAGCAAAATCAGTACTATTAAATCCATAGTTTCCTATGTTAAATTCAAACTCACTATCTATTGAGCTCTTACCTTGAGGAGTAGTAGCTACATACCATCCTAATTTTGATGATAATTTCTTTATAATTTCACTATTTCCTTTAGCACCTCTACCAACTAATATGATACCTTTTTTAGCATCATTTAACATATTAATTGCTGTATTTAGTGATTCTTGATCATAATTATAACCTATTTTTTCAGCTACATAAGTTTTTATATCGTCTTCACTTATTTCTGTTGTAGGTAAGTCCATTGATATTGATAAATGAACTGGACCTTTAGGATCTTGCATTGCTAATTTTACTGCCTTATCTAATTCAGATAATACATCTTCTTTTTTAGTAACTGTTTTACTGTATTTTGTTATGCTTTCAGTTATAGGTGCTGTATCTAATTCTTGAACACAACCTTTGCCTATGCTATCACTTGCTGCATATCCACTAATAACAAGCATAGGAATATTATTTATGTATGCATCTGCTATTCCATTTATTGCATTAGTAATGCCTACCCCTCCACATAAAATTGAACAACTAAGTTTTTTACTTAAATCTGAATATTTTCCTGCTGAATAAGTTGATCCTGCTTCATTTTTAGTTACTACAAATTCGACCTTAGTATCATTAAGTGCATCATAAATACTTGCTACATTTCCTGATGGTATACCAAATACGTATTCTACACCACAACTTTCAATATATTTTGCTATAGCTTTAGATAATTTCACGTTTAAACATCTCCTCAATACATAAAATCTTATTATATTTTTTTACAATATTTATTGCTTCTGATTTTTCTTCTTCTGAATATTTATGTTCTTCTTTGAATATTGGCATAGTAATAAAGAAGACTATTTCATCATTTAAGAAAAATGGTATAAGACAAGTTGATACTATCCCAAAATCTCTTAAACAACTTGGTTTACTTGTATCTACAGAAAGCTTGTCTACAAATAGCGGCTTTTTTGTATTCATCATTTCAGATAAATACATATCATCAACTATTTTAAGCATTTTTGAAGCATGATATTTGCTCCAATCTTCAAATGAAATGTCTGTTAATTGTTTGTAATATGGTTTTATATAAGAATCATCAACTATTTTGTGAATTCCTACATCTTCATAATATATTACATCTTCTAATTCTTTGAATAGATTGTTTAGTAATTCTCTTGTGCTCATAATATGTTCCTTTCTGAAATTTAATATTTACCTAAAAACATTATTTATAAAAATAATATAAATATAGTATAATCATTATTATTTTACCATAATATTTCATACTTTGTATAAATATTACATTATTATATTAAAACATATTTTCGTACAAATACAACATATTATTTTTAAGCTATGTTTTATTAAAAACATTTGTATAAAATAATAGAAGTAACATTTTTGTTACTTCTATTATCACTTATGTATTCTTATATATTATGTTTAAATCCTAAGTTAAACCTTTACAATAGATTGTATAATCTGCTTGTTATATTTAAAACTTAAATACATTTTTAATTTGCATTCCAGCTATTGTACTTGCTGGCATAAGCATATACTTCTTTTTAAAATTTGAATTAATATAAAGATCACTCATTTTATCAAGAACATATTTATTCCAATTATAACATATAAATATATAATATTCCATAAAATATTATATATTTACATTTTTCTCATAATTTCAGTTAATTTTATCGGTTTTTAAATTGTAAAATAAATTTCTAGTAAAAATATGACTTATAGTATTTTTAAGTTTTATTTTATAAAATTTATATCTGAAATAACTTTCATGTAATCAAATACTTTATTAGCATTTTTCTTTATTTGAATATTAGCTATATCATTTTCTGGCATAACTATATATTTATCTTTAAAATCACAACTTATATATGCATTACATACTTTTTCATAAAATAATTTAGTATCAGGAAAACTCATTCTAAATTCCCTATTATCTATAACTAATATTAAATTACTTATGTCCATTGATTTAATAGTCTTTTTAAAAAGTTCCAGATACTCTTCTGCATCACTTTTAGAAAATAATCCTTCTCCCTTGATTATAAATTTATCATCTTCTACTCTCATAGTGTATTTACATAATAGATTTATTTTTTCTAGTTTCATAATTTCCCCCTATTAAATTAAAGATAAATTTTTTGTTGTTAATTACTTTTAAGTTGACAAAAAAATAAACTTTTATTATGTTCCATTTTTTATTTTTATTTAATCAAATTAAATCTTTTCACTAACTTTCACTACATATACCATATTAATAATTTACTTTTAAAGAAATAATAACATATTTTCTTATAATTTTCCATCTTTTTTTAATTTTCCACATATAAATTATACTTTGGATTTTATTTTATAATAAAAATTTATGTTCAAAAATTTTGTTATTTTAATATGTTTATAATTTCATTATTAATATGTATAATTTTTCAAGGAAATATATTTCAAAGGAGGACTTTATTAATATATAGAACAAAATCGCCAAGGCGACTTTAGAGCCGTCGATTTTTTTAGCCATGCACCCTTTCCAAATGTAATGCAGGAATAATGGTGCGGCATATGATTATTTTTTATTCTTTAGATGTACTCATCATTCCTCTGAAATACAGTATTCTATAAGTTATCCACAGATTTTCAGACGATATAATTTCATAAAGAATAAAATAAAAATACCATATGTTAGTGATTGAATCGTTTTAACATATGGTATTTAATTTACACTCTAAAATCAATACTAACTTTAACTCTGAATTTCACTAAGTTTAGTACTTAATTCATCTATATTCTTATATGCATTAGATATCCCATCTATATTATTGTTAAGTTCATTAATATTAGCTGATATTTCTTCCATAGCTGATGCTGTAGTTTCAACATTTTCACTTATATTATCCACTTCTGTTACCGTTTTTGAAAATACAGTAACTAATCCTTTAATTTGTTGATTTACATTATCTGAATGATTTAATACATTTCCTGTATTATTATTTATATTTTTAAATAAATCTTTTACTGTATTTGTATGTTCATTGCACACTTCTATTGATTTCTTTTCTTTTACTATTTCATCTGATACAGCATTAGTTCTTTCAGATATACTATTTAATATAGATATTATTTGGTTTGTTGATTCTTTAGAGTTTTCTGCTAGTTTTTTTACTTCATCTGCAACAACTGCAAATCCTTTACCATGTTCTCCAGCTCTTGCTGCTTCTATCGATGCATTAAGTGCTAAAAGATTTGTTTGTCCTGCTATTTCACTTACAGTATCTATAATTTTTACTATCTTTGAATTTTCTTCATTTAAATTATTAATTAATGTTACAGTGCTTATAATATTATCTTTTACTTTAATCATTTCACTTGATAAATCCTCAACTTTACTAGCTCCCTCTAAAACAACATCTTTTGTAGAAGATGATAATTCCGACATAATTTCCACTGCATTTGTTACTTCTCCTAACCCTTGCTCTCCAAGTTGCATAAATGATTGGATATTATTCATAGTTTCAACTTCTCTTGTTGCTTTATTTGCAACTTCATTTGAGGCCACTGATATTTGTTCTGATACTCCTGCAGTTGTATTAATACCCTCACTAATGGTAGAACTTGCTTCATTTAAAGATTCTATTGTTTCACTAAGCTTACCTAATAAAAGCTCTGTCTTAGATTTTGATTCATTACTTTCTTTAATTTTCTCTTCTAATATAATGTAAGTACGTTTTGTTATTATACATAATAATGTGCATATAACTAATCCACTTCCAATATATAAAAGTAAAAATATTAATTGATCATATCCTATGTTTGAAAACATTGTTTCTTTGTTTTTCATAAAAAAATAGCTCATACAAACAGCACTAGATATACATTGAAGAACTATTGGAATTGTCTCTTGATATAATATAATTAAAAAAATTGCTGAATAAAATATCATAAAATTAGATATTGTTGGTGACGTGCTCATTAATATTACACCAATTGTAGATATTGAAAATACCATGAAATACATTGATATATTAATACATTTTTTCTTTATTAAAATAAATTGTATAATGCTTAATACTATACCTGAACCTATTATTCCTACAACTGCCATTATAGGTGCTTTTAAATAATAATCAAAAATACCTCTTAATAATACTGAACTTAAAAATAGTACAAGCAAAATTTTATTTTTCATGTCTATAATTTTTTTGTTATCCATTCATTCTTCCCCCTATGTAGAATTATATCCTTATATTTTAAGACACAATTTTGTAAACTTATGAATAAATTTTGTTTTTATGCACTTAAATAGTATTTCCTACGTGTATAATATTAACATATTTTATTATATTTGTATATGATTTTACATTTAATTATATTTTATTTGCATAAAATTATACATAAAGTTACATAATATACAAAATAGTATTAATCTTACTAAAATAAAAAAAGCCAATAAACAACAAGTATTTTTCTACTTATTATTTATTAGCTTATTTATTGTCCCATTTGAAAAACTTAAAGTACTTTAGATAAAAAATCTATTGTTCTTGGACTTTTAGCATTCTTAAACACTTCTTCTGGAGTACCTTCTTCTACTATATTTCCGTCATCCATAAAAAGTATTCTATCTCCAACTTCTCTTGCAAATCCCATTTCATGAGTTACAACTACCATAGTCATACCTTCTGAAGCAAGATTTTTCATAACACTTAAAACTTCTCCTACCATTTCTGGATCTAATGCTGATGTTGGTTCATCAAATAGCATAACATCTGGTTCCATAGCTAATGCTCTTGCTATTGCTATTCTTTGTTTTTGTCCACCAGATAATGATGCTGGATATTCATTTGCTTTATCTTTAAGCCCTACTTTATCTAATAAATCTACTGCTTTACTTTCTGCTTTTTGCTTTGATAATTTTTTTACCTTCATAGGAGATAATGTTATATTATTCAATACTGTCTTATGTGGAAATAAATTAAATTGTTGAAAAACCATACCCATTTTTTCTCTCATCTTATTTATATCCACAGCTTTTGATGTTATATCTTTTCCTTCAAACTCAACTACTCCAGAGCTTGGATCTTCTAATAAATTAAGACATCTTAAAAATGTACTTTTTCCAGAGCCTGAAGGTCCAATTACAACAACAACTTCACCTTTTTTTATATGACAATCTATTCCTTTAAGAACTTCATGTTTTCCAAAACTTTTGTGTAAATCTTTAACGTATATCACTTACCTTCATTCTCCTTTCTACATATCCTAATGCTCTTGTTAGCGTAAATGTAATTATAAAATATACAACTGCTGCCACTATGACAGGTTCTAATCCTAATGCAGTATTTCCTTTTACAGTATTTGCATTATACATAAGTTCAGCTACACCAATTACAGAAACCATTGAAGATTCCTTAATTACTGATATAAATTCATTTCCTAAAGCAGGTAATATATTCTTAAATGCTTGAGGTATTATTATATTAAACATAGCTGTTTTTTGATTCATGCCTAAACTTCTCGCTGCCTCCATTTGCCCCTTATCAACTGCTTCAATACCAGCTCTAATTATTTCAGAAACATATGCTGAAGAATTAAGCGCTAATGCTATTGCTCCTGTCGTTATATCAGATAAATCTATTCCTAATAATTTAGGTAATCCAATATAGATTATGTATATTTGAACTAGAAGAGGAGTTCCTCTAACAAATTCTACATAAACTGTACCTATCATTCTTAATATCTTAAATTTTGAACGTCTTAAAAGAGTTAAACCAAGCCCCATAATCGTTCCAAAAAGTACTGCAAAGAATGCTAATACTATTGTAATTTCTGCTCCACTTAAAAAGTATCCATAGTATTTTTCTAAAAATGTAAAATTCAAAATTTCTCCTCCTCTCTATTTCCACCCCTGGGGTCCAATAAATTCCAAATGGAATTTATTGGACCCCAGGGGTAATCAATTTATTCCACCATATCATTTGCTTCTATTACAAATTGATCTATTTTACCTTCGTCTTTTAATTTTTGTATTGTTTTATTTATTTCACTCTTTAAATCATCTGAACCCTTATTCATTGCTATTGCTGATCCACCTTCTGAATCTTCTAATATAACATCTGTTAAAGCTATATCTGAATTCTTTTCACAATTAAACTCTGCTACTGGTAATTCTACTAATATTGCATCTATTTTATTATTTTTTAAATCTAATACTAAATCAGTAACTTTTCCTAATGCTTTCTTTTCAGCATCTGGAATTTTATCGTTAGCTAGACGTTCTTGGATTGATCCTTTTTGTACACCAATCTTCTTATCTTTTAAATCATCAAGTGATTTTATATTTCCTTCTTCACCTTTTCTAACTATAAATCCATGTTTTGCTGTATAATATATATCTGAAAAATCTGCATTTTCCTTTCTTTCATCAGTTGGTGTCATACCTGCAAATACCATATCCACCTTCCCTGCTTGAAGAGCTATAAGTAATCCATCAAAATCCATATCATTTATTTGTAATTCTACACCTAAATCTTCAGCTAATGATTTTGCCATACTAATATCAAATCCTACAATTTGATCTTTTCCATCTATTTCTTTATGAAATTCATATGGTGGATAATCTGCACTTGTTCCAACTACAAGCTTACCTTTTTGTTTTATTGATTCAAGCACTGATGCTGATTCTTTTGAACCTTTACTTCCTTCTGCATTTTTGTTTCCTGAACATCCAATTATACTTATTGCCATTGCTCCGATTGCCACAACTAATCCTAATTTTTTTAATAAACCTTTATTCATTACTAACGCCCCCTAATTACTTACTTAAAAATTTATTTGCTTTTATTTACTTCGTGGTATAATTATACACCATACATTTATATTTATGCAATAGCAAATGTATAATTATTTAATTTTTATTTATATTAATTAAATAATTATTTTTAATATACTATTAAATCTTGTTTTTATTTGATAATACGCAAAAATAAAGAGGTATAAATTAACATTTTAGTCTATACCTCTATCTTTAAATTATTTATTATGTATTTTTATTCTTATTTTCTGCATAAATAGTGACTGTCACTAACTTATCCCCCTTGCATAAATGGTGACTGTCACCAACTTGGCCAAACATGCTTAATAGCAGCTACTAAAATTAAAGTAGCTGCTATAATTTGTTTAATGTTTTATTTTTTCTTAATAAATGAAAGTCTATGAAGTGCTCTTGTACACATAATATATTTTACTAATGGATCAATTTCATGATTTTCTATTACTATAACGCCATCAAATTCTAATCCTTTTGCTAAATATGCTGGAATTAACACTTTTCCACCTTTATAAAGTATATCTTCTCTATCAAAGCTTTGAATACTAATCTTTTCTTTAATAATATGAGAAAACTTAGCAAGATCCTTATTTCCATTAAATATAATAGCTATATTTTCAAGACCATCTTCTTCATAATCTTCAATTATTGAAAGAATAGTTTCTACAAATTCATCATCTGAAGATACCTCTTCTTCTATTACTTTTTCCCCATGTCTAACTAATGGAATTATTCTATTATCATCCAAAAACTTAGTTGCATATTCCATTATTTCTTGAGTAGATCTATAACTCTTATTTAATGCATACTCTTGTACTTGTACATGCATCTTTTCCTCATTAAATAAAGGTTGTAAATTTAACATAGCTGGTTCTTCATTATTATTTATTAATCTTTGATTAGAATCTCCAACTATTGTATAACTTTTGCATCCTGTAAGCCCTTTTATCACTTCAAATTGTATAACACTATAATCTTGAGCTTCATCTATTACGATATGTTTAATTTCTTCTTTCATTCTTTTTCCATCTAATTTAATCATTAAATATAATATTCCACTTAAGTCCATGTATCCAAGTTGCTCAGTATCTGTTATATTTTTATAAATATTTATTATATCTTCATGACTTATCCAAGAATCCAATTCTTTTCTTGAATTAATTACATTTCTTACAATTTCTCTAATTTTCATTCTCTTTAAATATTCTAAGTTATTCTTTTCTATTTCTAAATCATCACTTGATAAAGAAGCTATTTTTTCTTTCATTTCCTGATTTAATTTATATACTTCTGCATCTCTTTTATCTTTTATTTTAGATATAAGTACTCTTTTTATTTTTTCACTTCTTCTAAATAGTGGCATATATTTATAATGTATATCAAATAGCTCTTTAATCTCTTTAATTCCTACTATTTCTTCGCCATTAAAAATTATTGGTTTAATATCAAAGTAATTTTGGCTTAATTTTTTTATTTCATGATTTAATAAATCTAAGAATTTTTTAGAACTTTTATATTGGTATTCTTCAAGAGCTGTTTTATTTCCACTCATAGCTTCTTCTATATATCTACTAAAACTTTTTATATATAAATCATCTATTCCTAATTCTTTTATAGCAAAGTTTTCAAATGTCATTTGTTTTATTCCCTCTTCACCTAATGAAGGAAGAACTTGAGCTATGTAATCCATAAATATATCATTTGGTCCAAAAATAAGAACCTTATTTCCAAATTGTTTTCTATAATTATAAAGAAGATAAGATATTCTATGTAATGCAATAGTTGTTTTTCCTGAACCTGCAACTCCGTTTACAACTACAACTTTATTCTTATCACTTCTTATTATTTCATCTTGCTCAGATTGTATCGACATTACTATATCTTTGAGTTTATCAGATGAATTTTCAGTAAGAACCATTTGAAGTATTTCATCTTTAACATCTACTTCTGAATCAAATATACCTTTAAGTTCACCTTTTTTTATTATTATTTGTCTTCTAGAAAGTATATCTGTATCAATTTCTCCTGTTGGACACGTATAACTAGACTTTCCTAATATACCTTTATAAAATAATGATGCAATAGGAGCTCTCCAGTCCACAACTACAGATTCATAAGTTTTTTCTACAGTTAAACCATATCTACCTATATAAAGTTCTTCTGGTAAATTTCCATCTTCCATAAAAGTTACTTTACCGAAATAAGGTACTTCCTTTAAACTAGTAAATTCTTTTAATCTTTTATCTATTGTCTTATAAGCTTCTTCTTTTACGTAATTTTCATGGTCAAAGTAATCTATAACTTGATCTTCATCATCTTTATATTCTTCAATAAATTTTTTTCTTGATTGCAGAATTTGATTAGTTATATCTTTTCTTTTTTGCAGATAATTAAGTATTTCACCGCTTAAAATTTTTTCAACTTCTTCTAACTTATTTTGTTCCATTAAAAATTCTAAATTTTGATTCAAATTAATTGTCCCCCTTGCTTCCTAAAGTAAATTTTCTTGATTTGAAAACATAAGGTTCAGATAATTCAACTTATTTTTTAAGCTAAATCAATCTAAACCTTACTATTAAACACTAGAGTTTTTATTTTAATTATGTTTAAAGATATTATTTTTCATCTTCTGATTACTTTGTGTCCTCAGATATTTCCTTAGTTAAAGTATCTTCAACTTTAGTTGAATCATCAATTTTTTTGTTTACATTTATTCCAACTTTTTTAAAAAACTCTGATTTTTCTTTTTCTTCATTTTCTTTTCTTATTCTCTCAAACTCTTCTTGTTTCTTTTTTTGCTTTTCCTTTTGTTCTTTATCTTTTAACTCTTTTTCTTTTAATTGTTTTTCTTTCTTTTCTTTCATTTCGGGATATTTCTCATAAACCATTTCCATGAATTCTTCACCAAAAAGAGTTTCTTTATCTAATAATATATTTGAAATTTTATCTAATAAATCTCTATTATCCCTAAGTATTTTTCTAGCTTTTTCATGAGCTTCTCTTATTATCTTTAATGTTTCTTCATCTAACATTGTTGATGTTTGTTCACTGCAATGTCTAACTGCTCTTCCATCTAAATATCTATTCTGTACTGATTCAAGTGCCATCATATCAAATCTATCACTCATACCATATACTGAAACCATACTTCTAGCTGATTGAGTTGCTCTTTCAATGTCATTTGAAGCACCTGTTGAGACAACATTAAATACTTCTTCTTCAGCAGATCTACCACCTAACATAACTGTAATTTGGTTCATTAAATCTTCTTTAGATATAAGATATTTTTCTTCTTCTGGAAGTTGCATCGTATAACCTAATGCTCCCATTGTTCTAGGAACTATTGTTATTTTATGAACAGGATCAGAGCCTTCTAGTAATGCTGCCACAAGTGCATGACCTACTTCATGGAATGCTACTAATTCCTTTTCTTTTTTAGATAATATTCTATCTTTCTTTTCTTTACCTGCAATTATAACTTCTACTGCATCTCTTAAATCTTCTTGAAGTACAAGTTTTCTTCTATTTTTTACAGCTCTTAAAGCTGCTTCATTAACAATATTTGCAAGATCTGCTCCTACAGCACCTGGAGTTCCCTTTGCTATCTCATCAAGATCAACATCATCTCCTAAGTTAACATTCTTAGCATGAACTCTAAGAATAGCTTCTCTACCTTTAAAGTCAGGTCTATCAACTATTACTCTTCTATCAAATCTACCTGGTCTTAAAAGAGCTTTATCTAATATTTCTGGTCTATTAGTAGCTGCAAGTATAACTATTCCCTTTGACGAATCAAATCCATCCATTTCAGAAAGTAATTGATTTAATGTTTGTTCTCTTTCATCATTGCTTTGCATTTGATTATCTCTGCTTTTACCAATAGCATCTATTTCATCTATAAATATTATACATGGTGCTTTAGTTACTGCTTCTTTAAATAATTCTCTAACTCTTGAAGCTCCAACTCCAACAAACATTTCAACAAAACTTGAACCTGAAAGTGAGAAAAATGGTACTTTAGCTTCTCCAGCTACTGCCTTGGCAATAAGTGTTTTACCTGTTCCTGGAGGTCCTACAAGTAAAGCTCCTTTAGGTAATTTAGCACCTATTTCTGTATATCTTTTAGGACAATTTAAGAAGTCTATTACTTCTTTTAATGACTCTTTAGCTTCTTCTTGACCTGCAACATCATCAAATGTTACTCCAATTTCATTTTCTACATAAACTTTAGCATTACTTTTTCCAATTCCCATGATTCCGCCGCCGCCGCCCATGCCGCCGCCTCCCATTCTAGAGAATAAGAATTTCCACATAACGAAAAACAATAACATTGGTAAAATCCAACTAATTGCAAAATCCATAATAGGACTTTGTTTTGGATTTTTACCTGTAAATTTTATTTTAGGATTTGAATTTCTTAATTTATTTATTAAATTTTCATCCTTAATATTAGCTGTATATAAAGTCTTTCCTTTAAATTCACTACTATCTGCTGGTGTAATTATTAAATTTTCTCCTGTTATAACTACCTGTGATATTTTATTTTGATCTATCATTTCATAAAATTCATCATATGATATTTGTTTTGTAGTTGCTGCTTCTCTAATATAGTTTGCAGTACTTATAAACATAAAAACTAGTAAAAAATATATTACCATTGTAATATATCCATTTTTCTTCTTTTTATTGTTACCTTGCATAGTATCATCCTTTCCTTATAATTTGCGAAAATATCTAAAAAACCTTATTTCCACATATTTTTCATCATATTGTTTATTGCTTCTTTTCTTTTTAATGTTTCTTCAACATCTATAATAAATATATCTCCGTTTTTAATCAAAATATCTCCATCTTTTATGTCACCTTTAGTCTTGGAAATCGTAGTTTCTAGCATATCTCCATTGAACGATTCAAGTATGACATGGTTTTCTTCAATTCTATCAACTATATATTTATTCCCCATATTATAAATACCCTCTCTTTATTTTCACTATATTTTAAGTTATTTTTTATATAAAATATAACTCGAAATTTAGCCTTAATCTAAATAAAACATCTTAACAACTAGTATATCATATTATTATAAAATAAGTACTATTAATTCAAGCGACCAAAGTCTTTAAAAGGCCAAATCTTAACCTGTGCCTTTCCTTTTATATCCTCTCCATCTATGTACGGATTAATCCATCTTCTAGCATCATTTGATCTTGCTCTATTATCTCCTAAAAAGAAGTATTTTCCTTCAGGAACATCAAATGTACCATCATAGTCCTCATTATTTTTCACGTAATTTTCAACTAGTTTTTCTCCATTCACACTTACGATTCCATCCTTTATCTCTATATGATCTCCTGGAAGTCCTATAACTCTTTTTATTAGTGTCTGTTGAAGTTCATCTGAATAAAATACAACTATATTTTCATGTTCTATCTTATCTAAATTGTAAATTTTAGTTACAAATAATTTATCTCCTATATTTAATGTTGGAACCATTGATTCACTTGGAATATATACATTATAAACTAAAAATTTATTCACCAAAAATGCTATCACCACTGCTGCAAATATAGGCACTATCCATTCAGTAAAAAAATTTTCTTTTTTTATCTTATTACTTTTTTCCATAAACCCATTCTCCTTTAAGAACCCCAATAATTAAAGTCCCTTTATAATTAATTAGCAATTTATCAACTATTTATACACTTTGAAGTCACTTATAGGATATATTTTTACTTTAGCTTTTCCTTGTATTTTTTCGCTTTTTATATACGGATTTTTCCAGTATCTAGAATCATCTGAATTTGCTCTATTATCTCCTAAAAAGAAATATTCTCCTTCTGGAACATCAAATATTCTATCATAGTCTTCATTATTCTTAACATAATCTTCTGCTAATTGTTCTCCATTTACGCTTACTATTCCATTTTTTATTTCTATATGATCTCCTGGAAGCCCTATAAGTCTTTTTATAAGAATCTCTTTAAGCTCATCAGAATCAAATATAACAATATCGCCTCTCTTTAGATTTTCAGGATTATGAACTCTTGTTGCAACAAGTCTATCCTTAACTTCTAAGGTTGGTATCATTGATCCACTTGTAATCCATACAGTATAAATTAAAAATTTCCATACTAATAATCCTATTACTACGGCACTTATAATTGTTAAACCCCATTCTTTAAAAAAACTATTTTTACTACTATCTTCCATATAAATTCCACCTTTCTGAAATTCCATATATACTACTATACTTTTTGAAATATAAACTAACTACATTATTTTTATAAATACACTATGTAATGTTAGAATTATTTTATCTTAATAGTATAACATAAAGTATTATATTGAAGCATTAAGGATTTATAACAAATTTATTACTTTAAAATAAGGCTAACAGCATGTTGATAGCAGAAAAATTCCTTGTAAAATAAAAAATGTGTATCAAAATTAATAAATCAATTTGATACACACTAAGATATATATATTATCTTGGGAAAGAATATTAATAAAAAGCTAATTTATTAAAAGATAATTATTAAATAACTTCATTTTGTATAAGATCTTCATAGGTTTCTCTTCTACATATAAGTCTTTCTTTATTATCTTTTACCATTATTACTGGTGGTCTTGGAATCTTATTATAATTATTAGACATTGAATATCCATATGCACCTGTTGTCATAACTGCTAAAATATCATTTGACTGTGGTGCTGAAATATTAATATCATTTAATAATATATCTCCTGATTCACAACATTTACCACAAATAGTTACCTTCTCTTTTAGGTCTTTCTCAACTTTATTTGCTAACATACATTCATATTCAGCGTGATATAAAGCCGGTCTTATATTATCTGACATACCACCATCTACTGATATATACTTTCTCACTCCAGGAATATTTTTTATTGCTCCTACAGTGTATAAAGTTATACCTGAATTTCCAACGATACTTCTACCTGGTTCTATTATTAACGATGGCTTTGATTGACCTGTTCTAGAACAAACCTCATCAACCTTGTTCAATATTGCTTTACAATACTCCTCAGTTGTTTTTGGTTTATCTCCTGTATTATAGTATATACCAAATCCACCACCTAAATCTAGTTCTTTTATTAAATAACCTGTATTTTGTTGAATTTTTTTTATTAAACCTAGCATAATTTCTACTGCATCCTCATATGGTTTAATCTCAAATATTTGAGATCCTATATGACAATGTAGTCCTGATAGTTCAATATTAGTAAGCCCTATTGATTTTTCTATAGCATCTTCTATCATATTAGCAACAGGTGCAAATCCAAATTTAGAATCCACTTGACCTGTTTTTATATACTCATGAGTATGCGCTTCTATTCCAGGTGTTATTCTCAAAAATATTTTTTGAACTTTATTATAACTTGCTGCAATTCTATTTAAAGCTTCCATTTCATAATAGTTATCAACAACAAATCTTCCAACTCCTAGTTTAACCCCTAGTTCAATTTCGTCTAATGTTTTATTATTTCCATGAAATATTACTTTTTCTAAAGGAAAACCTGCTTTATGAGCTGTAAAAAGTTCTCCTCCAGATACAACATCTAGTGATAAATTTTCTTCATTTATTATTTTACACATTTCAATAGTTAGAAATGCTTTACCTGCATATGCAACTCTATTTGACGAATTATCACACTTAAAATATTTATAATACTCATTACAGTTTTGTCTTATTAAACCCTCATCCATAACATATAATGGTGTACCATATTCCTTTACTAACTCAGTAGATTTAATTCCCCCAATTATTAATTCATTGTTATCAATTTTCATACTTCCAAATAATTTCATTTTTCTACCCTCCAAAAATTTGTCTAAAAACAAAAGTCACAGATATTAATCTGCGACAGGTAGAGTCTACTTAATTAGGATTTTTGTTGCTTATCGCTTATTGCTAAAATCATTAAATAGTATTTTTTAATACTATAATTATTATAACTAATACAAACTAAATCTAAAAATATAAATTTTGATTTAACTTTACTAATTATATCGCAACTATTTCACCTTGTAGCTCTCCACAGTTAGTGACAGTTATGTACATATTTTATACATACCCAGAAATAATTATTTGCATAAAAATTATTTCTTCGGCTATAACACCTTTCTTTATAAATCATCATCTGCCGACTCCTTATAAATACTCATCATTACAGCACCTCTACCCTAGGTTTTAGGCACATGAAAGAAAATAATAGACCAAATGTGTGTCGTATATTTTTCAAATGTACCTTATTCTATATTTCATTATATTAAATTTTATTATTTTTGTTAAAGATATCATATCACAAATTTAATCTATTTCAATACTTTTCAACCTATATTTTTTAACTTTATTAATTTATTAAAAATTTTGTAATAATTATCAAATAATTTGTTAAACTCATTAACTACAAATCATAGTTTTTTATTCGTTCCTATATTTGTCCATCAAATCTCCCATTATACTTGCAGATGATGGTGGAGTATAAGTTATAGCATTTGCCCCTGCTTCTATTGTTTCCTTTATTGATGCAATTGTTGGTCCACCAGTTGCAATAATAGGAAATTCAGGATATCTGCTTCTTATGTTTCTCACTATTTGAGCTGTATTTTTACCTCCAGAGACATTTAATATCGTTGCGCCTGCCTCTATTCTTTCAGTAATATTTTCATCTTCTGATACAACTGTTACTACAACAGGTATATCAATAGTAGCTCTTATTTTTCTTATTATTTCATTTGAAGTAGGTGCATTTACTACAACACCCATTGCACCTTTAAACTCTGCATCCATAGCTAAATTTATAACCCTTTTTCCTTGAGTTATACCACCACCAACTCCACAAAAAACTGGTACATCAGCTGCCATTACAAGTGCTTGTGTTATTAGTGGCTGAGGTGTGAATGGATATACAGCAATAATTGCATCTGCATTAGTATTTCTAATTACAGCAACATCTGTACTAAATAATAATGATTTTATCCTTTTACCAAAAATTTTAATTCCACCACAATCTCTAATTACAGAAGGAACTTCAACTACATGATTTCTTAATGTCCCCTTTATCTCTGGAACTAACTTTGGCTCTTTTGATGCCATTTTTATTCCCCCTCTATTAAGAATTACAAAAGTTATAAATAAGATTACAGTTTAAAAATACTATATATTAATTTATATAAATTAAAGTAATCCACTTTAAGCTAATCCTATATTAACTTTTTTATTAAATATATTATACTCTTTATCATGTAATTTCTTAAAGATATTTTTACTACTTAAATTAAATAATTAAATAAATTTAATAATTTTTTGTTTATATCTCTGAATTTTATACACGTTTTATATAATATTCACAGCATTTATAATAACTTATGCACATTATCCACATGTTTTATCCACAGTTTTGTGAATATTGTTAATAAATATTTATTATGCATATTTTTTATCCTTACATCTAACTTTTAATAATATGGTATCGTATTAATTTTTACACATTTCTATATATAGTTACATTTTATTTGGTACATGCTATATATTGAGGTACCTATATTTTGTCTACTTTTATTTATCCCCATATTTATCAACAGGCAATTATTCAATCCACAAAATGTGTACACCCCTGTTTTGGTTAGGTTTATAAGCGTTTCACCTATGTACATTAAAATATTTAATCCACAAAGTTATACACAGATATTTTCGACTTATGTTCATTAAAAAAATTTAAAGTTTTTGTTATATTTTAAATTAATTTTGCTGATTTTAGTTCTACATATTATAGTTTTACTAGTTAAATAAAAGTTATACAAGACATTTTTAGGATAAAAATATATGGCTATGTTTTTAAGTGAATGTCCAAATTTTACATTTGGAAACATGAACTTACTCAGCGAATCTAAATGAGTCGAGTTTCATTTTTAACTTCTGTCCATGAG
>NZ_JAVJAN010000003.1:0-125713 GCF_031344075.1 Clostridium aquiflavi | reverse complement strand
CTATACTCATTTTAGCATTCCTAAGTTCAATTACTCAGTCCACTTTGCTTATGCATATATCAACACTCTGCTAAAACATAGCCATTTTCTTAAATAAAATAAAACTCTAATTTTGAATTTTTTTATTCTAGCTAGAGTTTTTATTTTTGTATTTAATTATTTAATACTATTTGTTATTACAATTTATAAATTCAAAAAATACTTTTATATGTCCACCGCAAGCCATACCAAGTTTTGCAGAAGCAGAATTTGATAAATCATATTCTTCTAAAATAGATTCTTTTTCTTCAAATAACTTTAATGCCCTTTTATAAACTGAATATTCAACACTTCCACCGCCAACAGTGCCAATAAATTCACCATTTTTCTTTATAAGCATTTTTGTTCCAGGATCTCTAGGCCCTGATCCATGCTTCTCAATTATTGTAGTTAAAATCATTGGTTCATTTGTATTTAATATAGTATTAGAAATATCATCTGGTATAGTACTTATTATTTTTTCATTTTTTATTTGTATTATTTCTGATAAAATACTTACCGCTACTTCTGCTGGTGTTTTTGCTCCTATGCTAAGACCTATTGGAGTATGCACTTTATCAATGTCTTCTTTTTTATATCCTTTTTCTAATAAACTACTTATTACAAATTGTACTTTTCCTTTGCTTCCAATCATTCCAACATAGTAAAAGTCATTTTTAAGTATTATTTCTAAACACTCTCTATCACATTTATGCCCTCTTGTAACTATAGCAAAATAACTATTTTTATTAAATTCAACTTCTTCAAATGCTTCATTAAAATCTTTACATATAACATTACTTGCCATAGGAAATCTTCCTTTATTCGCAAATTCTTCTCTATTGTCGATTACAGTAACATTAAACTCTAATAAATTTGCCATTTCACATAAAGGTAAGGCAACATGTCCACCACCACAAATAATTAAATTAGGTTTTCCTATAATATACTCTATAAACAATTTTATATCATTATCAAGGTCTAAAACATATGTGCCTTTATTAAAATCTATTTCACTTAAAATTTCATCCCAGAAATTTTTAAGATTATCATTTTCTATAGCCATAAATTTCTTGCTTTTAAATAGTTTTTGTCCTGCTATATTTTTACCATCATATGATCCCTGTATAACAGTTACTATAAATACTTCTTTGTTTAAATTTAACTTTTCAAAAAGATCTTTATAAAATTTTTTCTTCATCACTCTTTTACCTCATATATATTATTGTAGGATATATTAATTAATTCTTCTCTAGTATCTATATCCTTAATTTCTATCTCATTAATAATGGAAATTTTTTCTAAATCATCAAGGTGTTTTTTCATAACTGCTTTTCCTCCAACATCACCTTTTAAATTAAGCAATTCATCAATATATTTTTTTGAAAATATAGTTGGATTACCTAAGTTTCCATTAAACTCAACACATGCCATTCCTTTTTTACTTTCCATGAATCTAAATATCAAATTTTCTATAGTTTGTGCTTTTATAAATGGTTGGTCACAAACCATAAACATATATGCATCTGCTTCAACATCCTTTTTCATTGCAAGCTCAATAGAATGAGATATTCCAAGTTCACTATTTTTATTCATAACAATTTCAATGTTTTTGTTTAACAAAGCTAATTTAATTTCCTCATATTGAGTAACTAAAACTATTTTATGAAAATTTATTTTTAAAACCTCATCTATTACATTCATATACATTGGTTTATTATTAACAATAGTTAATAGCTTATTGCTTCTAAACCTGGTACTATCCCCTGATGCTAATAATATCAAATTTATTTTCATCATATTAATTTTTAACTACACATCTTAATAAATATTTTGTGTAAATTCTCCTTATTATTTTTTATTTAATTTTTTATATCCAATAGTTGCTGCACCAATTGCCCCTGCAAACTGACTTAATTCATTAATTGATACTTTTTGTTTAAGATAACTTTCAAGTGTTGCTCTAAAAACTTCTGAGGATGCGAGTCCACCACTAAAAAATATCTCATCTTTTAAATTCAATTTTTGAGCAAAATTAGCTGTTCGTCTACAAATTGAATGAATAATTCCAAGGGCAATATCACCTCTATGAACATCCTTTGCAAGAAGACTAATAATTTCACTCTCTGCAAAAACAGTACACATACTAGTTATATTTACAGGCTTTCTATCTTTTACAAACTCATCAATATCAGTTATATCTTCCTCTAAAATTCTCATCATAACTTCAACAAATCTACCAGTTCCAGCAGCACATTTATCATTCATTAGAAAATCTACAACATTTAATGATTCATCTAATGAAATAGCCTTAGAATCCTGTCCTCCTATATCTATAACGCCTTTAATACTAGGATTTAGAAATGCTGCCCCTTTTGCATGACAAGTTATTTCTGTAATAGTTTTATTAGCTTCTTTTAATAAATCTCTACCATAACCTGTCGTTATTGTATATTTTACGTTATTAGAGTACAGTTCATTATAGATTTTAGAAATACTTTCCCTCGGTTTTGCTGCTGTTTTTACAAGCATTGTTCTAATAATTGTTTTACCATCAAACAATACACCTTTAGTAGTTGTTGATCCTGAATCAATTCCTAAAGTATATTTACTCATAATTTATTTCCTCATATCTTCTTAACATTTGTATATTGCTAAAACCTAAAGCATCTCTATAAATGCAGTCATTCTAGTATTTAATTGACCAATATCATTAAGAGAAAAGTCAGTTTCAACACTCATATATGGCTTACTTTTTTCATCATTTACAAATCTTTTAACTGATAAAGTCTCAACATTATATGTGTGGCAAGCTGTTAATATCACATCAACTACAGCATCTACTTTATATTCATCAATCATTTTATTAAGAAGTTTAATTCTATTTGGATTAGGAGTCATACAAGAACATCCAATAGATAAATATTTACGTGCAAGAGCATCATAAACATCTGGATTTTCTTCATCTACTAATTCATCAACGGCTTTTGCAACACTACAATTTTCAAAAGCAACTACATAAGCTCCATTATCTTCAATTGCTTTAATAACCTTTTCGGTTGCACCACCAATAGGACATCCTGTTATTAATATACGAGGTTTAGATTCATATTTCTTTTCAGCTTCATATTCAGAATTAATCTTTTCAATTACCTCATTAATTTGCTCTGGAATTTTTTCTTTATCAAAGCTAAATGTTGTTCCATTTATAACTTTAAACAGGTCTTGTCCTAATATTGCGACTGGTTCTCTTTTTCCTAATTCATAAAATTTCTTTAATGCTTTACGTTCATTATTTTTTATTTTTATAGCTCTTTTTATATCATCTTCTGTTATTTCTACATTAAACATTTCTTCTAAAGATGACTTTAATCTAATAATCTCATTTTTCCATAATTCTAATCCATCTTCACGTTGAGAATTTGGAAGCTCCATAACATGTACTGGTTTAAATTCTGAAAGATATTCATACATTTTCTTTTTTCCATCGCAAGTTGTTTCTCCAACAATTAAATCTGAAAAGAAAAAGAAAGGACATTTATCAGTCTTAGCAAAACCATAACTAGATTTTATTAAAGGACATAAATTACGTGGAAGATCTTGCTCTGCAGCAGCAATAGTTTCATCAGATGTTGAACATACTGAAACAGTAGCTGCCCCCATAGCTAATCCTAATTCTTGTGGAAAGTAAGTACAAAATGCTCCAATTAAAGGTATATTTTTATCTTTAATTTCTTTAGCCTTAATAAATGCATTTCTTCTTCCTTCTGCAAACTCTTCAAATATTTCTGGTAAATTTTTCTGTAATTCCATAATACCCTCCATTTATTTATAATGTTTTTTAATATTTTGATATTTTAAAAATTAGATTATAATCATTTTAGGATTTCCAAGTTAAATTACTCACTCTATTTTTGTTTATGCATATAACAATACACTACAAACATATCCAAATTATTTAATAATTATAGGCTTTTCACTCTTATCGAGTACTTGACCTATTATCCTAGCATATGGAGTGAAATTTTCCATTCTTGACAAAAATTCTTTTGCATGTTTTTCTGGAAGTGAAAGTAATAACCCTCCTGATGTTTGTGGATCTATCAATACATCTTGTAACTCTTGTGATATATTAGCTCCTACTGCAAACTTATCTTTTAAATAATCAAGGTTATTGTACATACCCTCAGGTATAATTCCCATTTTTGCATAATCTAATGCTCCATCTATAATTGGTACAGATTTACTAAAAAGCTCTATCGTCTTTTTACTTCCACTTGCCATTTCATAACTATGACCAACAAGTCCAAATCCTGTAACATCAGTACATGAATGAATCTCTAATCCTAAAGTACATTCCTTAGCATACTTATTTAATGTAGACATTATTGATGTAACTTCTTTAATTTTCTTTTCATCTATTAATTCTGCCTTTGCCGCAGTATTCATAATTCCAATTCCTAAAGGTTTAGTAAGTACAAGTACATCTCCAGTTTTAGCATTGCTATTTGAAAGTATTTCTTCTGGACGTGCAAATCCACTTACACAAAGTCCATATTTAGGTGTTGGATCAGCTATAGTGTGCCCGCCTGCAATTACTGCTCCAGCTTCTTTTACCTTATCGTAACCTCCTGCAAGTATCTCACGCATAATTGATATATCTAAACAAGAAGGAAAACAAATTAAATTCATTGCTATTGAAGGATTTCCACCCATAGCATAAACATCACTAAGGGCATTAGCTGCTGCAACTTGTCCAAAAGTATATGGATCATCTACCATTGGCGGAAAAAAATCTACTGTTTTTATCACTACCGTATCATCATTAATTTTGTATACACAAGCATCATCACTTGTATCAAATCCTACAATTAAATTTTCATCTTCAAACTTAGGTAAACTACTTAATACACTATGAAGAACTCCCGGTCCTATCTTAGCTGCACACCCTGAATTTTTAGTTAAACTCGTAAGTTTTATATCATTTGACATATAGTCTCTCCCCCTTACTTATTACTTCAAAGTATTTTTCTGATTTTGGATCATGTTTTAATGTAATGTTAATACATTAAAGTACTCAATCTACTCTACTTATGTATATATCAACACACTTCTAAAAACTTTCCTAATGCTATAAAGTAATAACTTTTGATGATGCTTTCATATAATTAGATATTTCATACATGTTACTTACTTTTCCAACTTTCAATTCTTCTTCTAATCCATAGAAGTTAAGGCATGTACCACAAACTAATATTTCAACACCTTTTTTTTCTAAATCTTTTAGATGCTCTACAACTTGTTCATTTAATGCTGGTATTTTTACTCCTTCATTCATAAATAAAATTGATTTTGGTAAATCATCAGATTCTGTCATTGTATAAAAATACATCTTCATAAGAGACTTTCCAAGCTCTTCACTTCCAGAACCTATAATTTCTTTTCCAATAAATATTGACCATTTACTTAATTTATCCCTTTTAATTTCTTCTATTATTTCATTACATTCTTCACAGATTTCTGATTCATTATTATCTGCTTCACCCTTAAAAAAATGTACTTTAAATATTCCATTAACTTCTTGGGATTTTATTTCAAAGCTCATACTATTTCCTAATTTCTTTAGATTCTCATTAGCTATGTTATTATCAACTTCAACTACAAAATTAACATTTCCATTATCAATTTCCTTCTTAGCCATTATTACAGGTATTGGACAATTCTTTCCCTTTGCATCAACTATTTTATTCATAATAATCCTCCTAAATATACTCTTCTAAATTTGCTTTTTAGTATTCTTAAAGTAAATTTCTAAGTCTGCTTTATGTATGCAAATATCAACATTCTACTAAAACTTAAAATTACTCAAATGCAGAATTGCTTCTAAAACACCTCCGCCTATTGATCTAGCTTTATCTGAAATTGTAAAACAATGATTTTTTTCACATCTTGGATCAATATCTCCACTTTTCATTCCTTTAAAAACATTAACATCTTTTTGAAGCATTCCACGTACTATACCATCCAATTTTGCAAAAACTGGAGTTTCATTAACATATGCTACAATATCACCTTTTTTCACATAATCTCCTATCTTTGATATAGGTGTTATTTTTCCATCAGTTGTAGCTCTTATTATTCTCTCTTTACTAAAACCACCTACTTCACCTGGAACTCCTGTATTAGGTATAGCACTTCCCTTATATATCGCTTTGCCTAAATAATGACCTCTTTTTGTTTCAATAACACAATGACAATCAATTCCTGCTGTAAATCCTGGACCTAAAGCGATTACAATATTTGCATCATCAATCTTTGTACCTAAATTTTTCTTAGCTATAATAGCATCAATTATTATTTCAGGCTCAATTTCATCTATTATCTTTGCTTTTTCATCAACTAAAACTGCTACTCTTCCTTCTTCAACAATCTTATTTATGTCTTCTTTATTTGAAGCAAGCACTGCTGTTATCCCTTCAACCTCTACTTTTTCATCATAAACAACTTGCGAAAAGGCTACTGTTCTTCTTACTGTAGTTGGCTGTGAAATTTCTGTCATAACTATATCAAATCCACATTTTTTTAACCTAGTGGCAACTCCAGTTGCCAAGTCTCCAGCACCCTTTATTACTATCATAGTTCCATACTCCTTTTAATATTTATAAACTATATACCTTAAATTTTTATGAACTGATTTAATTACTCAGTCCACTTTTTCTTATGCATATATCACATTCCGTTAAAACTTTATACTTTTAAATATCACCTTTAAAAGTTGTGAATATTAATTCATTAATTCCTAGCTTTAAAAATTCATTAAAAATATTCTTAGCTATATTTAATTTTTCTTCATCGTCCACTTTATTTACAATCACTTTATAATCACACTTAACATTTTTCTTTTGACCTTTTTCACTTGATAAAATCTTAGCTATATCTTCTTCATTGATTTTATGTTCTTCATCTACATTTAAAAACTCTGTAACTAATTCTTTTCTATGACATATTTCTTTAATACTTTGACCTACTGCATCAATACCACATACCCCTATAACTAAATTACTTTCTTCTAGTATTACCGGTTCATGATTTGCTGGCATTTTTAATGGCAATCTTTTTGCTCCATCTGCTTCTATCAATAAAAAATCACAATATTCTATTAGGTTTTTAGTAGATTCAATTGAAAAGCCTTGTATTTTTTCTCTACCTTTATTTTTATCACATATAGTATTTTCTTTACGAGTTAGATTTCTATATTTATCCTCATCAGACTTCTTAATACATTTTTGTCCTACAGTAATCATCTTTTCAGTATTTAATAAATTTAAAATGTCATTCTCTTTATCTGTTAAAACAAAATTTTTTTCAGGCATCTGCATATGAGTTGTAGTCGTTATAATGACCTTCTTACCTAATTTAATTAATTCAGATCCTAATTCATATATTGAACTTGTCTTACCACCACCGCCAACAAATGAAATTATCATTTTTTTATTAATATCTATATTTAAGGCTTGTATTAGCGATGTTACATTATCTATTTTCATATTCTTGCATTTAAAAATTTTCATATTATGTTAACTTATCTCCTTTATGCAGTTTTAAAATGTTAAACTTTATTATGTTAACTTACTATATTCCATACTAACAAACTATAACTGGACCAAATTTTGTATAAGCAATTTCAAGTTTTTTATTGTAGATTCTTTCCATCAAACTCACAAATTTTTTCTCATACCCATTAACTTTACAATCTATAACATCAACTATTTCATTAGAACTTAATATAACTATCTTATCTGCATATCTTAGTGCTAAATTAATGTCATGTACTGTAATTAAATTAATTAGATTATTTTTTCTTATCAAATCACTGATAAATTTAAAAAATTCATGCTGTTTTACATAATCTAAAAAAGTATTTGGTTCATCCAAAAGTATGATATTAGAATTTTGAATAAATATTCTTGCTAAATAAACTAGCCTTCTTTCTCCACCACTTATTTCACTTATATACTTATCTTTTAAATATTCTATATTTAATTTTTTTAAAATATCTTTAACTAATTCATGATGCTCTTTACTTGGCATATCAAACATTCCAAGGTATGGTGTAATCCCCATAAGAATTACATCTTGTACACTATAATTCTGGCTTGTATGCAAATTTTGAGGAATGTAAGATATTAATTTTCCTCTCTCTTTATTCGAAAGTTTTAATATATCCTTATTATCATAAATTACTTCACCAGTAGTTCTTTTCATAAGTCCAATCATAGACTTTAATAAGGTAGTTTTTCCAGCTCCATTTAATCCTAAAAGTATTGTAACTTCACCTTTATTAAGTGCTAAATTGATATCTTTTAGTACTGTTTTATTTGAATATTTAACAGTTAAATTATTTATTTCTAAATCGTTTTTCATCTAATAGTATTTTCCTTTCGATTAAGAATATAAACTAAAAATGGTGCACCAACTAACGAAGTTAATATACTAACTGGAATTTCTACTGAAGTTAAACTCCTTGCAATAGTATCTGCTATTATAAGGATTGTTGCTCCAACTACCATAGTTAATCCCATAACCTCTGATATATCATCTTTAGCATAAAACTTTACTATATGAGGTGCTAGTAAACCTATCCAGCTTATAATACCTGCTACTGAAACTACAGTTGATACTAAAAGAGTTGCTGAAAATATAGCAATTATTCTAATAACCTTAACATTTACTCCTAATAGTTTTGCTTGGTCATCTCCCATAGTAAGTACTTTTAATTTCCATCTTAATAAAAATAATATTATTGCTGATATAGTTGTTAATATAAATACATAAATCACACTTTTCCATGTGCTATTATAAAACCCACCCATTAACCAAAAGTCTATTGATGGCAATTCTTTATATGGATCTGCTAAATACTTTATTATCATTAAAAATGATGATGATATTGCACCAGTTACAATTCCCGCTATAATAAGAGCTAATATTCTATTACTTCTCATTTGCCTAGATAACAGCAATGAGAAAATAACTGCCCCTATTCCAAAAACAAATGCCATTACTTGAATTATTATTGGCGAAAAAGGTAAAAATACTATGGCAATTGCTGCACCTAGCGAAGCTCCTGAACTTACGCCAAGTACATCAGCAGATACTATAGGATTTTGAAAAATACTTTGATAAACAATTCCGGATAGTGCTAATGCAGCTCCACTTATTGAAACTAATACTACCCTTGAAAATCTTATGTTCCATATTAAATTAAATTCTAATGAATGAGATTGTCCATGTAACATGGTGTTTATTATATCTATTGGTTTAATATGGTATCTACCTATTAATAGAGAGATAATTATTAACAACAATAAAACAATACTGCTTATCACTTTGGAATATTTTAAATTCATATTCCAATATCCTTATTATCTACTTCTAAATTAAAGAATTTTTTATAAAAATCTTTTGCTGTCTTTTCAAATTCTTCTGTTGAATATTTATCTGGATTAATATTATTTGTCATCCAAAGAATACCTAGAATTGATGATGGAGTTGGATAATCCCAAGGTTCTATTACTGATGGAATAACAAAGACTTTCTTATTTTTTATTGCATTCACGTCTTTTAATCTTTCATCATTAAGAACATCTTCTACATTATATTTTGCGTATTGAACTATATAAATTATATCTGGATTATAAGCTAACAATTGTTCAGCTGATATATTTACCCAATGACCATCTTCAAGAGATGAAGTTACATTATTTCCACCAGAAGCTTCTATCATATAATTTTGGTACATTTTTGATGTACATGTTCTTAAAACATTTGCACTTCCTGATAAATAAACCTTAGGTCTATTAGTATTATTCTCATTTATTTTCTTTATTTTTTCTAAATTATCTTCGTAATATTTTACTATTTCATTTGCTCTATCTTCTGTATTAGTAGATTTGCCCAAAAGCTTTACACAATTTAAAAATGAATCTAATGACTCTGGTTCTACAGCTATAACTGGAATATTAAGTTCTTCAAACTTTGGAATCATTTCTTTAGTTCTAGTTGGAATTATAACTAAATCTGGATTTATCTTTGCACATTCTTCTACATTTACACTTTTAGCTGAACTAACTTGTGGCTTATCTAAAAATTCTGGTGCAATCCTCCTATAAAGTTCTCTAACCTTAGGGTTCATTTCAACACCTGCAAGTTTATCTTTAAGGCCTAAAGCTAACAAAAGTGAGGTTGTAATAGGATAACTTGAAACTATCTTATTTACGTCACTTTTTATCTCTACTTTTCTTCCTAATTGATCTTCAACAGTAATAGTTTTATCCACATTACTTGTTACTTCTTTACTTTTTCCACATCCAATAAAAAAAGTTGTTATTAATATAAATGCTAGTATTACTGATGAAACTTTTTTTAATTTTCTCATATGGTACCCCTTCCTTATTTGTATTTTAATTACATTATTACATATTTATTCTTATGTTCCCAGTATAAATTTTGCAATTATGTATAAAATATGATTTATTTTTCAATATATTTTATTTTTAATCAAACCTAATATAAATAAAAATACTAGGTTTGATATAAACTTTTATTTTTTGTAATTTGATATTTATTAATTTTCTATATTTACTATAATCTAAATGTAAATTTATTATAGTTAACTTTTTATTTTACACTCCTGTCTATCTTTTAATTTAATATGATTATCATCATCACAATTATCACTAAAATTACTTTCAGCCTCACCATAGTTTAACCATGCATTTAAAACTATCGCAACTATTGAACCTGAAACTATTCCACTTCCAAAGATTGATTGTACAAATTGAGGTGTTTGAGATAATAAAGTTGGTACAGCAGTTATTCCTAATCCAACTGCTAAAGAAGTCGCTACTATCAAAACATTAGAATTTTTTTCCAAATCTATATCAAGTAACATTTTAATACCAGCAACAGCAACAGTACCAAACATTATTGTAGTAGCACCACCAATTACAGGTTGAGGAATTATAGTTGCTAAAGCTGCAAATTTAGGTATAAGTCCTAATGCCATAAGTATGATACCTGAAGCAACTACTACAAATCTGCTAAATACTTTACTTAATGAAAGTAAACCAAGATTTTGATTAAATGTTGTATAAGGAAATGAATTAAATATGCCACCTAAAATAGTTGCAATACCTTCTGCTCTTAGACCTTTTACAATATCTTTCTCATTTAATTTCTTATCACAAAGCTTAGAAACACCTAAAAATGTACCTGTTGACTCAATCATAACAACCACCATAACTAATGTCATCATGAATACTGCACCAGCATTAAATTTAGGAATACCAAAAGTAAATGGTTTAACAAAGCTTATCCATTTAGCTTCTGAAACAACTGAGAAGTCTACCATTCCCATAAATGCTCCTACAATTGTTCCGAGAATAATACCATTTAATACAGCAATAGATTGAAAGAAACCTTTTAAATATTTATTAGATATAAGAATAACTAACATTACAAAGATAGAAAGAAGTATATTACGTACACTACCAAAATCAGTTGCATTAGCACCGCCACCGCAACTAGTAATTCCAACATTAATCAAAGATAATCCAATAATTGTTACAACTGAACCAGTAACTACAGTAGGAAAAAATTTTAATAGTTTTCCATATAAAGGGGCTATTAGTATTATAACTATAGCTCCAACTATTATTGATCCATAAGCATAATCCATACCAAGACTTTTACCAATAATAATTAAAGGACCTACTGCTGCAAATGTACAACCTAATATTACTGGTAACTTAATACCTGCAAAATTACCAATACCTATAGCTTGAAGTAAAGTTGCTATACCACAAGTAAACAGATCTGCAGCTACTAAGAGTGATAGTTGTTCCGGACTTAAGCCTACAGCAGCTCCAATTATTAGTGGAACTGCAACAGCTCCTGCATACATAGCTAGAACATGTTGTAAGCCAAAAGTTGCTAATTGACCAATAGGTAACATTTCATTTACTTTATCAACTGTTTTGGTGTTATTTTCTGATGACATTAAAAATACCTCCTATAAACTTATTTATATACATTTAAGTAATATATTTTTTAGAATATATACTCATCTATAAGTAATCTAAGCAAACCGTAGTAATCTTCCTTAGTGTCAATATTCCAAATAACAAATTCATCTTTCACCAAAAACCTTTATATTGTCCTTACTGCTTTTATCTCTTGCATATTTAATTTTCAATCTATATTAAAAACTTTCATCTTAATTATTTTTGTAAAGATTTCTTAGTTGCATTAAATATTTTTTGATATCCTGTACAACGGCATAAATGCCCTGAAATCTCTCTTTTTATTTCAGCATCAGTATATTTTTTTCCACTATTAACAAGAGCTGTAGACGTTAACACTAGTCCTGGTGTGCAAAATCCGCATTGGACAGCACCTTCATCAATAAAAGCTTGTTGAACTTTTGATAATTTGCCATCCTTTTTAACACCTTCAATTGTTACGATACTCTTTCCATTTGCCCAAACTGCCATATATATACAAGAATCAGTAGGCACTCCATCTATTAATACAGTGCAAGCCCCACACTCGCCAACATGACATCCACACTTTACACCTGTACAATGTATTTTATTTCTTAAAACGTCAAGTAAAGATTCTCTTATATCAACTTCTAATGCATAAGATTTATCATTTACTATCATTGATATTTTTTTCATTTTTGCATTACTCATTTTCTTTTTCTCCCTCTATTTCTATAGTCTTTTTTATTCCTCTTTTAGTTAACTCTTTAATTAGATGCTCTCTAAAATCCTTAGATGCACGCCATGAATTTCTTGATTTTGATGAGTTTACTGCAAGCTTAGCAATCTTTTCAATATTTTCTTCAGTTATTTCAAGTCCTTTAGCATAAGTTTCAGCTTCACTACATCTTATTGGAGTTGGAGCTGATACTCCTAATGCAATCCTTAAATCTTTAAACTTGTCATTTTCAATTAAAGATACAACTGCTACACTGACCATAGCTATATCCATAGCTTTTCTATTACTAAACTTTATATAATGACCTATTAAGTTCTCATAATCCTCTTTTTTTATTATTAAATGAGTTAATATTTCATCAACTTTTATATCTACTTTACCTGGTCCTTTATAAAATTCCTGTATAGGAATAATTCTTTCGCTATTTTTACTTTTTAATTTTAATTTAGCATTCAGTGAAAATAATGCTGGTGCACTGTCTGCTGAAACAGCACCATTACAAACGTTTCCACCAATGGTAGCCATATTTCTAACTTGCGGTCCTCCCATGGAAACCGCACCTTCAGCCAGAACTTTTATGTGTTTTTGTACAATATCATCTCTAAATATCTTTGAGAATGACGCCATTGCACCAATTTCTATTGATCCATCTTCTAACATTCTAATTTCATCAATACCTTTTATTCTCCTAAGGCTCAATAATTCTGCATCTTTCATTCTATGATGATGCAATTTTATTAAAACATCTGTACCTCCTGCTATTATCTTAAGTTCTTTATTTTTATCTAATAATTCCAATGCATCTTCTAAATTTTCTGGCTCTAATATCTCCTTAATATCAAACATTTTAAGTCCTCCTTAAATTACACTAATCCAACTTCCTTAAATTTTTCAAAAACAGATTGTGGATTCATCGGTATTTTATTAAATGACACTCCTGTAGCATCTAAAACAGCATTACGAATTGCTGGTGCTGGTGAAACTGTTGTGTTTTCTCCAATAGACTTTTGTCCAAATCCACCTGCTGGTTCATATCTTTGAATAAAAGCTGAACCAATAGTCGGAGTATCCATTATTGTTTGTAATTTATAATCTAAAAGGTTATTATTTAATGGCTTACCAGTCTTCTTATCGAATAACATTTGTTCTGATAAGGCATATCCAAGTCCCATACTTACTCCACCATGAACTTGTCCCTCAGCTAACATAGGATTCATAATCATACCAGAATCATGAATATTATATATTTCCAAAACTTCTATTTTACCTGTTTTAATATCAACTTCTACTGCTGCAAATGTAGCACCATAAGCTATTGCATTAACTCTAACATTAACTGATGTATCACTAGTTATAGGACAACATTTAATCCTATCATAATATGATTCCATAGCAATTTCCTCAAGTGAACATATTACTCTACCCAATCTTTTTTCAACAATTTGGCAATCTACAATATCTAATTCACTAGCTTCTAAACCACATTTACTACTTGCAAATGCTAATACTTTATCTCTAACTTCTAATGCACATTTTTTAACTGCAGCTCCACTTACAAATGTTTGTCTTGATGCATATGAACCAGTATCAAAAGGAGTTATATCTGTATCTTGATTTGAAATTACATGTACCATATCTATTTTTAATCCAAGAATTTCTGCTACCATTTGTCCAAAAACTGTATCACTACCTTGTCCTATTTCAGTTGCTCCTATTTGCAATTGAACTGATCCATCTTGATTCATTACTATTCTTGCTCCAGCAGGTTCTAATGCTACTGGATGAGTGCCTGTGAAATAACTAAAGCAAGCCATGCCTACGCCTCTTCTTTTATCTCCACTTTGATTCTTATATTCTTTCTTTTTCTCATCCCATTTAATTAGTTCTTTTCCTTTTTCAATACATTCTGGTAATGCAAATGCACGAACTACATTTTTACTAAGAGGTTCAACATAACCTTCAGTAATAAAATTTTTAATTCTAAATTCTATAGGATCCATATTAAGAGCTCTACAAATATCTTCTATATGACTTTCTAGTGCATAGCACATTTGAGGTGCTCCATATCCCCTCATTGCACCTGCTGCAGGTAAATTTGTATAAACTGTTGTAGGGCTATATTTTATTGAATTAAAATCATATACGCCTCTAAATTTTCCTCCAGCACTCAAAGCAACAGAATGACCGTGAGATGCATAAGCCCCATTATTTATAAGGTTTTTTATATCTAATGATATTAATTTTCCATCTTTTGATACTGCTGTTTTAAATTTAATTTTCATAGAATGTCTTGTCCTTGTATCAATAAAACATTCTTCTCTATCTAATGTATATCTTACTGGTCTTCCATCTACAGCAAGAGACATAGCGGCCGTTAATGGTTCAATAACTACATCTTGCTTATTTCCAAACCCTCCACCAACATAAGGTTTAATAACTTTTATCTTACCCCATTGGATTCCTAATGATTGTCCAACAATTCTTCTTACAATATGAGGAATTTGAGTTGAAGAAACTATTACTATACGATCTTCACCATCTACGTAAGCATAAGTACTATGATTTTCCATATGGCAATGTTGAACTATACTTGTTTCAAAATTTCCTTCAAATATTCTATCTGCCTTTTTTAAGTCTTCTTCTACATTTCCAATTTCTGATCCAAAAGAACTTAAAATATTATTAGGTCTTTCTTCATGAATTATTGGCGCATTTTCTTTTAAAGCATCTTCACTATCTACTATTGGTTCAAGAACTTCATAATCAACCTCTATAAGTTCTAAAGCTTTTGCTGCCACTATTTCATCTACAGCTATAACAGCTGCAATGGCATCTCCAACAAATCTAGCTTTATTAGTAAGAATTAATCTATCCTCTATATCTCTATGACTTGGATCTAATGACCATGGATGACCAGCCGTAGCAAATTTAATTTTGGGTAAATCTTCATGTGTAATAACTGCTTCTACCCCTTCTAATTTCTTTGCCTTACTAGTATATATATTTTTAACTATGGCATGAGCATAAGGACTTCTTAAAACTTTTCCTACAAGCATATCGCTTATAAAAAAGTCATCTACATACTTTGCTTTACCAGTAACTTTAGCCATAGCATCAAATCTAATTATGCTATTTCCGACTATATTATTTGTCATATTACACCTCCATAAAATTTACATAGCATAGAATTATATTTTATTGCTATATTTTAACATAGCTTCAAATAAAATGTACTTGTTTATTGGAATATTTCAATATCATAATATATTTTTTGTAATACTCCTTTTAATACTAGTATGTAGCATATCTCATGCCAAAATTAAATTTATAGTTTTTTCGTGCTTTTGTACTAAATTTCTATTATTTATTAATTAATTTAAATATATTTTTTTTGATATAATAAAAAATTTTTAGCAAATATAAGTAATTGTTTACACTATTATTTTTAATTTTAATTTTTATCATATATATTATTATCATTTTGGTAATTTTAAATTATTAAATTACATATTATTAGCTGTAAACTCTTTGTTATCATTATCAAAACGATAAATTAATTTATCGTTTTGATAATACTAATTTTATAAACTTATTTTAATTAACAAATTAGGAACTTCGTATTTCATTTTAAAACACCATAAATACACAAGTTTCAAATAATAGAGTGTTAAATTAAAATTTAATTTTAAAATATCAAAAGCTACTTTATGGCATAAAATTTGCTATTAATGTTAATTAATTCTAGTTTACATCTAAAGAGAGTTTTAATAAAACTCAATCATATTATGGAGGATGTTCAAATGCAAAAAAAAGATATAATGGATTTATGTGTGAAAAAGTGTAAAGAAGGCATGTTGAATTTAGAAGGTGGACCTTTTGGTGCTGCAATTGTAAAAGATGGAGAGATAATAGCTCTTGCCAATAATACAGTTATTAGTACCAATGATCCCACAGCTCATGGAGAAATGAATGCAATAAGACAAGCCTGTAGCAAACTATCTACATTTGATTTAACTGGGTGTGAATTATATACAACATCTGAGCCATGTCCAATGTGTATGTCAGCAATAATATGGGCTAACATATCAAAAGTTTATTATGGTTGCACTGTTAAAGATGCGGCTGATATAGGATTTAGAGATGAGCATATATTAAACTTCCTAAAGGCTGACTGCACTGATAAAAAAGTTTTAGATTTAGAACAAATCGATAAATCAAATTGCATGGCTGCATTTAAAATGTGGATAAATAATCAAAATAAAACAAGCTATTAATACCTCTTAAATAAATTAATTAAATAAAGCCATAAAAAATAAATACCTATTTAGAATAAGAGGTTGTCTCAAATATATTTTGAGACAACCTCTTATTTTAGCTATCAGTGATTTTATACTATATATTGAATTATTTCTTCTAATTAGTGATACTTAGTCATAGTTTTAGATATTATTTAAATCTACCTTTGATCTTTTAATAAATTTACCATATCCCTTTTCCCCGATAAATTTATTATATTTAACTATTATTTTACCACGTGAAATAGTTATTACTGGATAGCCTTTTACCTTTATCCCTTCATATGCAGAATAATCTACATTAGAATGTAAATTAGAGTTTGTTAATGTAACTTCCTTTTCTGGATCAATTATTACTATATCTCCATCTGAACCTGCCTGTATAGTCCCTTTTTTAGGATATAATCCAAACATTTTAGCTGGATTTGTACAGCATAACTCTACAAATTTATTTAAGCTAATTCTCCCTTTCATAACTCCTTCTGAAAACATAAGTGGAATTCTTTCTTCTATTCCCGGAGCCCCATTAGGACATTTAGTAAAATCATCTTTTCCCTTTTGCTTATCTTTACTAAGAGAAAATGGACAATGATCTGTTGCTATTGTTTGTATATATCCGTCATTAATTCCTTTCCATAACTTTTCTATATCATCTTTAGATCTTAATGGAGGACTAATTGTATATTTTAATGCTTCCTCGTTTGGAAGTTCATATTTACTTTCATCTAATAGTAAGTATTGAGGACATGTTTCTGCATATACTTTTTCTCCTCTTTCTCTTGCCATTTTTATATAATCTAATCCTAATCCTGATGATAAATGAACTATATAAAGTGGTGCATCTTCTACTATCGATGCCATATTTATCATTCTATTAATAGCTTCTGCTTCACTTTCAGCTGGTCTAGTTAAAGGGTGATACTTAACACTCTTAAGTCCATTACTAACATACTTTTCTCTTAAAAGTTTTATACTTCCATGGTTTTCACAATGAATAGTTGCAACTCCTTGTAATTCTTTTAATCTATTTAATACTCTAAGTACACCTTCATCATCAATCATATAATCATAAGTTAAATAAAGTTTAAAGCTAGGTACTCCTTCTTCCTCGACTATTTTTTCCATCTCATTAATAATATTATCATTTACATGTTGAATAACACCATGAAAACTATAATCTATTACTGCATTCCCTTTTGCATACCCATGATAAACATCGATTTGATGTTTCAAATTACATCCTTTAGGACCAAATCCCATATGGTCTACAATAGTTGTTGTTCCTCCATATGCAGCCGCTACTGTCCCTGTATAAAAATCATCATTTGCAACAGCAATTCCTACATCTAAATTTAAATGAGTATGAACATCTACTCCACCTGGAATAACATATTTACCTTTAGCATCAATTATTTCATCTGCTTTTTTTATAATGTTAATACCAATTTCCTTTATAATACCATCTTCTATATAAATATCTCCTTCATAAATATCACTAGCAGTTATTATTGTTCCATTTTTTATTAATAAGGACATATTATCACCTCACTTAATTTTTCTCTCTATATCAATTATATTTCTTTGCTTTCACTAAATATACAGTGTAAATTACAATGCTTATTATCATACCTAAAACATATGAGTTATCATAAAAAATTTTAAGTGGTGAAACTCATCTTTATTATTTTTTTGCTTTCTTATAAAAAGTATTTTTTAGTGGTAGTTCTGTTCTAAATATTCCATCTAATTTATAATAAGCTCCTTGTGCTGCTGGTGCTGTTGGAATACAGGTAATTTCCCCAACCCCCTTTGCTCCAAAAGATAACTCTTGTGTATTTTTTTCTATTATAATAGGAGTAATTTCTGGCACTTGGGTTGCTCTTAAAAGTCCTAATGTTCCAAATTTAACTTTAGGAACTGAATTTTCTATTATATAATCCTCTGTTAATCCATAGCCCAATCCCATTACAACTCCGCCTTCAATTTGTCCTTCTACATTCTTAGGATTTATTGCCTTTCCTACGTCATGAGCTGCAACTACTTTTTTAAGTTTCCCTTGTTCATCAATAACAACAACTTGAGTTGCATATCCATAAGCAACATGGCTTACTGGATTTTCTTTAGGACTACCCATTTTATCTGTAACCCCTAAATATTCTCCAAAAAATTCTATTCCTTCTAATTCTTTTAATGTTTTTCCTTTTAATGCTTCATTTAATTTTAATGCTGCAATTCTTGTAGCTTCTCCTGTAAATACTGTTTGTCTTGAAGCTGTTGATGTTCCTGAATCCGGAGTTATTTTTGTATCAGGAGTTTCATAAACTATTTGTGAAGCTGGAATTCCTAACACTTCACCAACAACTTGTACTACTACCGTTCCTACACCTTGACCCATACAAGCTGCTGAAGTCCTTATATGAACTTTTCCATCTATTACTCCTACTTTACATCTTCCTGTATCGGGTAATCCAACACCAATACCTGCATTTTTAAATGCACATGCTATTCCAGCATATTTATTGCTGTAATAAAAATCTTTAACAGCTTCTAAAGTTTCAACTAAAGCTGTACTCTCATCAGCAATTTGACCATTTGGAAGAACCTGACCTGGTCTTATTGCATTTAACATTCTCATTTCAAATGGATCTATGCCTACCATTTCTGCTAACTGATTTAAGTTACATTCAGTTGCAAATGCTGATTGAGTTACTCCAAACCCTCTAAATGCTCCTCCTGGAGTATTATTTGTATAAACAGCAATTCCATCTACAACCATATTTTGATAATTGTATGGACCTGCTGCATGAGTACATGCTCTTTGAAGAACTGGTCCTCCAAGAGAAGCATATGCTCCTGTATCTGCTATTATTTCTGCTTTCATTGCAGTTAATTTTCCATTTTCATCACATGCTGTTGTAAATTCCATTTCCATAGCATGTCTTTTGGTATCAACTATTATACTTTCTTGTCTTGTAAGACACATTTTTACTGGTTTTTTAGTAATATATGCAAGTAGTGCAGTATGATGTTGACAGCTCATATCTTCCTTACCACCAAATCCTCCACCTACATATTTTGAAATAATCCTTAACTTATCTTCTCCTAAATTTAATAATGAACCTATTTCCCTAAAATCATCATATATACTTTGAGTTCCTGTATAAACTATTAATCCATCTTCTCCATCTGGAACTGCAACTGATGCCTCTGGTTCTAAAAAGGCATGTTCAGTAAATGGAACCTTAAATTTATTTGTAACAACATATTTAGAATTCTTTATAGCCTCATCAGCATTTCCCCTTACTAAATGTTCATGAACTAGAATATTTCCACCTTCATGTATTTTAGGAGCGTTAGATTTCATTGCTTCTTCTGGAGATGATATCGGTTTTAATTCTTTAAAATCCACTTGTATATGTTTTAATGCTTCTCTTGCAATTTCCTCAGTTTCTGCTGCAACTAAAGCTATTGCATCTCCAAGATATCTTGTTTCTTCTCCAACCTTTATTAAAGCTGGAGTGTCTTTTTTAAGGTGTCCTAAACACCTTTTTCCTGGAATATCTTCTGCTGTTACAATTTTAATTACCCCTTCAATTTTTTCTGCTTCAGATATATCTATACTCTTTACTAATGCCCTAGGATATTTACTTCTTAAAGCTACACCATAAAGCATTCCTTCAATTTTTATATCATCTGTATATTCTCCTATTCCCAAAGCTTTATCTTTAGCATCAACTCTTGCCATAGGTTCTCCTACTAAACCTTTACATTGAACTTTTGGAACCTCTTTATTTTCTCTAAATATTTCAGCAGCCATCATAATAGCTTTTTCTATTTTTACATATCCTGTACATCTGCATATATTTCCAATTAAAGCCTTCTTAACTTCTTCCATTGTTGGCTCTAAATTTCTATTAAATAAAGCCTTTGCACTAATAACCATTCCGGGTATACAGAATCCACATTGTACTGCACCAGCCTCAGTAAATGCATAGGCAAATACTTCTCTTTCTCTATCTGTGAATCCCTCTATCGTTGTTATTGTCTTACCATTTACCTTTTCTGTAGTAAGAACACAGGCTTTAATAGCCTTTCCATCAACTATAACCATACATGTTCCACATGCACCCTCTGAACATCCATTTTTTACAGATGTTATGTTACAATCATCTCTCAAATATTTTAAAAGCTTTTTATTTTCATCAACACTTTTTTCCTGTCCATTAAGAATGAATTTAAACAATCTTATCACTCCTCATAATTCAAATTTTAAATATTACCCATTTTACTTTTTATCTTATAATTTATAACTAACTTCCACTTTAAATTGCTATTTTTATATTTAGTTTTACTGATGTATTTCTACTGGTTCGTTACCTATATATACATCCTTAATTTTATTAACTACTGTTTCTTCTTTATTCTCATTTCCTATTACATTAAAAAATATATTTAATAAAATTGCAGATATACTTCCTGTAGTTATCCCACTATGAAAAATTGTTTGCACCCATGTTGGAAAATTATCATAAAACGTTAAATTAGCTAATGGTATCATTGAAAGTCCTATACTAACAGCAACTATTACTGAATTTTTATTTCCATCGAAATTCACTTTTGATAGTGTTTTTATTCCTCCAACTAGAACCATTCCAAACATTGCAAATCCCACACCACCTAGTACTGGCTTCGGTATAGCACCCATCGTTGCAGCAAATTTTGGTGTAAAGCTTAATATTAAAAGAATTATTCCTGCATAAATGCCTATAAATCTAGATTTTATATTTGTTAATCCAACAAGACCTGTATTCTGAGCAAATGGTGTAATTGGAAAAGTATTAAATATACCTGCCAAAAATGTTGAAATACCATCTCCTGCTAAACCTTTCCTTATATTTTCTTCAGTAACTTCCTTGTCTGTTATTTCATGTATTGCTATCATGTTTCCAACTGATTCAGTCATTAAAACAAGCATTATTAGAATCATAGAAATTATTGCTGATATATTAAATGTAGGCATTCCAAATTTTAAAGGTACATTTAAACTAAACCAAGCTGCATCTTTAACTTTACTAAAATCATCCATTCCGAAGACCATAGCTAATAAAGTTCCTATTACTATAGAAAAAAGTATTGCTGCACTATTCCAAATTCCTTTTATATATTTAAATAACAATAGAGTTATAACTAGAACTGCTAATGCTAATCCCACCTCTTGCGTAGTTGCTGGTTTGGCTATTCCTCCAGTTATCCATTTTATGCCTACTGGCATTATAGAAATACCTATTACTAACACAACTGTTCCTGTAACTACCTTTGGAAAAAATTTTATTAATTTACCAAATACAGGTGATATAATAAAACAAAATAATCCTGCTATAATTACTGATCCAAAAACAGTTGTCATTGCCAGATGCTTATCACCATGAGCTCCTGCAATAATTGCAAGAATTCCAGATACTGCCGCAAAGCTTGTACCTTCTATAACCGGTATTTTAGCTCCTGCAATATTTTTTAGACCACACCCTTGAATCAGAGTACCTATTCCAGCCATAAATAACCCTGCATTTATAAGAAAAACTATCTCTAAATCATTTAAACCTGCTGCTTCTCCAATCATAAGTGGAACAGCTACTGCACCCGCACACATTGACATTACATGTTGAAGTGAAAATATCCATGCCTTTGAAAAAGGTATTTTTTTATCAACTGCAGGTATTAAATTAGCCCCATCCTTTTCTCTCATACTTTCAAATCCCTTCAATTAATTCTATTAAAGTTAATCTCATTATATTTTTCTATATTTAATAAATATCTCATAATCCACTTTTTCGCCTATGATAACGTTATCTTATGTAATATCTAAATTTACACCATTATAAAAAAAATCTAAAATCTCTCACTATAATTAACTGTTTTTATATTTTCACCTTACTACTATCTGTATTTTTAACTGTAATATAAGAACTACCTTAAATTTTACTTATTTTTGATGTTCATTTTATTACTAGTAAGTAGCATATTTCATGCCAAAGTTAGATTTGATTTTTTCGCGTTTTTACACTAATTTTCTATTATTTATTAATTAATTTAACCGTATTTTTTCTTATCTAATGAAAAATTTTGAAAATTTAAGTAATTGTTTATATATTCATTGAAAATTTAAATTTTCAACATATATATTTTTATCATTTTGGTAATTTAAAATGATCAAATTGCATATTATTCTATAAGATATCTATTAAAATTATCAAAAAGATAACATTTTTATCACTTTGATAATTTTAGCTTTATAAGTGAATTTATGTATTAAGAAATGTAAAAAGGTATGTTAAATTTAGAATGTTTAATAATTAAGGCACATGAAAGATAATAAGTCATTAGTAAAAGGACTTATTATCTTTCATGTGCCTAATAATTTTTAGTATCTTTATTATTCATCAAGTATTTTGTTAATTAATGTGCTTTTTCCGCACTGTATTTTTCCTGTAATTAATATATTTTTATACATAGTTAAATTCCTATTATAATTAATATGATGAGGTAGATATTCCACCTCATCATATTAATTATAATGTAGCAATTACTTCTATTTCTACTGGAGCGTCCATAGGTAATTTAGCAATTTGCACACAACTTCTTGCGGGGAAATTTTGTGTAAAAAATTTTGCGTATACTTCATTTACAGCTGAAAAATCATTTAGATCTTTTACAAAAACTGTAGTTTTAATTACATTGTCAAGATTTGTTCCTGCTTCTTCCAAAATAGCTTTACAATTTTCTATACTTTGCTTAGTTGCCTTTTTTATTTCTGTTTCTAATACCTTTGTCTTTGGATTTATAGGTAATTGACCAGATGTATATACTAACTTATCTATAATTACTCCTTGTGAATATGGTCCAATTGCTTCTGGTGCATTTGGTGTATTAATTATTTTCTTCATAATAAATTCTCCTTTTACTTTTAATTATATTGCATTGATAATGCATTTTTAGGACATCTAGTTACACATAATCCACATCCAAAACATTTCTTACTATCAATGATTAGCTTATTTGAAACTTCTATTGCATCATATACACAACTTGTTTTACAAATCCCACATTTTATACAAACATCTTCTTTTACAGTAGGTGCTATTGACTCTGTTCTGAAGTTTCTTTCCTCACATTTTTTATGAGCAAGTCCTATTATCTCATTTACATCTTTATATCCATGACTATCTAAAAAGTCGTTTAATTCCTTAGCAATTTTTCCATAAATACTTGGTCCTTTTAAAATAGCTTCTGTGCATACTTGTACAGATTGTGCTCCTGCCATTAACATTTCAGCAGCATCTCTTCCACAAGTAATTCCTCCTACTCCTATTATTGGTATCTTTATTACCTTAGAAGCATCATAAATATTTCTAATAGCTACTGGTTTTACTGATGAACCTGATAACCATCCATATCCTGTTTGACTTCCCATAATTGGATATCCTGTTTCCACATCAATTGCCATACAAGGTCCTACTGAATTTATCATTACAAGTCCATCTGCACCTGCATCTTCTAATGCTTTAGCTATTTTTTGAATATCTGTATGAGGACTCATTTTCATAAATACAGGACAGTCAAGTGCTGCTTTTGCTGCTTTCATTGCATCAACTATTGGAGCAATATCAGTTCCAACATAATGAGTTGATAGCTCAACAGCATCTGCATATGGTTTTACTAAAGGTACAACTTTTTTTATTTGATCTGCAGTATATCCCATACTAATTATCATTGGTACTCCAGCTTCTTTTGCTCTTTTATATTCTTTTTCTATCCATTGCTCTTTTGGAAGTTCTGACCAAAGTTCTGTATTTAAAAAACCTGCATTGGTTTTTGCCATACAAGGTCTTGGAACATCTGCTGGCTTTTCAGATATTGTTTTTGTAACTAATCCACCAGCACCTCCCTTTACTGCTAAAATACATAATTCTCCATCCTTTGCACCAGGTCCCGCTGCTGTGAATATTGGGTTATCAAACTCCATTCCGAGTATATTAACTTTTAAATTTGCCATAATACTGTTCCCCCTATAAAACCTCATATAGATTAATCTACTATTTTAATTTTTCCCATAATTTTCGTGCTACTTTTCTTGATTTTTTTAATGTTTCTTTTTCATCTAATGTCATAATTTTTCTATTTTGCATTATAACTTTTCCATTAATTATTGTTGTATCCACACATCTTCCACTCATACCAAACATTATATGACCATTTAAATTATTTTCATTCATAGGTGTCAATGGATTATAATCAACAATTATTAAATCAGCATATGCTCCTTCTTTTAATATTCCAAGTGGTTTTTTAAAATACTTAGATGCTATATTTCTATTGTTTTCAAATAGCATTTTATTAGTTTCTACAAACCCTACATTAGAATCACTTAAATTGTGTTTATGAATTATATTTTCAACCTTCATTGATTCAAACATATCTGATGTATATCCATCAGTGCCAAGACCAACTACTACTTCATTTTTCATCATTTCTATTACCGGGGCACACCCAACAGCATTTCCCATATTTGATTCTGGATTATTAACTACATTAGTATTAGTTTCTTTTAAAATATCAATTTCCCTTTTATTTATGTGAATGCAATGAGCACATATTGTTTTTTCTCCCAATATTCCAAAATCATTTAATCTCTCTATTACTCTCTTGCTGCTGCTTTTTAAACAATGATTTAAATCATCGATTCCTTCTGCTGCATGAATATGATATCCTATATCAAGGCCTTCCAAACTATTAACACATTTTTTTAAACTATCATCACTAAGAGTAAATGAAGCGTGCATTCCAAACATGCCTTTTACCATATCATCTTCTCTTTCATTTGATGCCTTAATAAAGTTAACGTTTTCTTCTATACCTTCATTTAGAATTTTCTCTCCATCTCTATCGGAAACTTCATAAGCATAAACCCCTCTAATACCTAAATGAGTAGCTGCATCTGCTATAGTAAATAAACTTCTACTTGCTGACATAGGACTAGCATGATGATCAAATACAGTTGTAACACCATCTTTAACACACTCAATTAAAGTTGTATAAGCACTATATTTAACATCTTCTAATGTTAACTTCTTATCTATTTTCCACCAAACATTTTCAAGAATATCAACAAGACTTTTTGATAGCGGATTATTTAATGTTAGTCCCCTTGCAAATGCGCTATATATATGATGATGAGTATTTATTAATCCTGGCATTATAACTTTTTCCTCTGCATCTATAAACTCATAATATTTATATTTTGCTTTTAGCTCATCTGTATTACCAACTTCTAGTATCATATTGTCTTTTATTGCAATACAACCATCTTCTAAATAGGGTTCTTTATTATCTTGAGTTATTACCCTTCCATTCCCAACTAATAGCATTGTGCCACCCTCTTTAACTTAATTTTTTATTTATTATATTGGCCTCTCCAAACTATCTCTTTATACTTATCTGGATCTGTATCTCCCTCTGTACTAAATAATAATACTTTTGAATTTTCATCTAATTCTAATGATTCTTTTAAATCTTTATATTTATCATTTTTCATTATTTCATAAAGTAATCCTGAAGTAACAGCACCTGATTCACCTGAAATAACCTTTTTATCTCCTCTTAATGAATTACCAAGTATTCTCATACCATTTGCTGCAACATAATCTGGTGATGAAACAAATGTGTCAGAGTACTCTTTTAAAACTTTCCAACCAATTGTATTTGCTTCTCCACAAGCTAATCCAGCCATTATTGTTTGCATTTCTCCGCCTACAGCTATTAAATTTCCATCATTAGCTTTTGCTGATTTGTATAAGCAATCTGCTAAGTTTGATTCTACTATTACTGTTTTAGGACAGTTCCCCTTAAATACAGAAGCAAAGAATCCTTGTATTGCACCTGCTAAAGAACCTACACCAGCTTGTATAAATATATGAGTTGGTCTTTCAACTCCATATTCAGTTAATTGATTTAATGCTTCAAGTCCCATAGTTCCATATCCTTGCATTATCCAAGCTGGAATTTCTTCGTAGCCTTCCCATGCAGTATCTTGTATAACTACTCCATTATTTTCATCTGCATATTTAGCTGCAAGTCTTACTGCATCATCATAATTCATATCAGTTATAGAAGCTTCTGCTCCTTCTTTTCTTATATTTTCTAATCTTGTTTTTGATGATCCTTTTGGCATATAAACTACTGATTTTTGTTTTAACTTATTGGCAGTCCAAGCTACTCCTCTTCCATGATTTCCATCTGTAGCTGTTACAAATGTAATTTCTCCAAGTTCTTCTCTAAGCTCTGGTGAAATTAACTTTTCATAAGGTAATTCAGATATATCTCTATTTAATTTTTGTGCCATGTATTTTGCCATGGCAAAAGAACCACCTAACACTTTAAATGCATTTAATCCAAATCTATATGATTCGTCTTTTATATAAATACCACCTAATCCTATATCCTTACTTAAATTTTCTAAACTAACTAATGGTGTTTCCTTATATTGAGGAAAACTTTTATGAAAATCTCTAGCTTTACTTATCTCATCTTTATTTAAGAAATCTAGTAAATTTTCATTATTAGTTTTAGGTAGTTGATTTTTTTTCCACTCTATATTTTCCATTATTTACCCCTCCAGTTAATGTTTATTTAAAGCCTACTAATACTTTATTCTAGTACCAGTCTTTCCAGTTATACCATCCTTTGCTTTTTCAAGAAGAGTAATCAAAGAATATCTACCTTCTTTTGATGAAGCAAACTCTATTCCAGCTTCTACCTTTGGTTTCATTGAACCTGGTGCAAAATGACCTTCTTCTAAATACTTTTTCATATCAGTTACATTAACATCAGCTAACCATTGTTCATTTTCTTTACCAAAATTTATAGCAACTTTTTCAACAGCAGTTAAAATAATTAAACAGTCTGCATCAAGCTCTTTGGCAAGTGTACAGCTTGCAAAATCTTTATCAATTACAGCTCCTACACCTTTTAAGTGATTTCCTTCTTTTATAACAGGAATTCCACCTCCACCACAAGCAATTACAACTTGGCCATCTTTAATTAAACTCTTTATTGTTCCTATTTCCACAATACTAACTGGTTTTGGCGATGCTACTATTCTTCTATAACCTCTACCAGAATCCTCGATGACATTATCTCCATTTTTAATAGCAATATCAGCTTCTTCCTTTGTCATGAAACTTCCTATTGGCTTAGTTGGATTTTTAAAAGCCTTATCCTTTGAGTCTACTTCAACTTGTGTAATAATAGTTGAGACATTCTTATTTATATTTCTATTTAATAATTCTTCTTTAATTTGATTTTGCAAATCATATCCTATATATCCTTGACTCATAGCAACACAAACTGACATAGGACAAATAGAATATTTAGGATCTAATTTATGAAGTTCACTCATAGCTACATTTATCATTCCAACTTGTGGACCATTTCCATGAGAAATAACAACTTCATTTCCATCTTCAATTAAATCAACGATTGCTTTGGCAGTAGTTTTTATAGCAGTCATCTGTTCTTTTAAAGTGTTACCTAATGCATTTCCGCCTAATGCAATTACAATCTTCTTTTTCATATTTCTCACCTCAACATCTATGTTTTAAAGCAAAGTGGCTATGCCACCTTTTTAGTTGAGAGTGGAAAGATGAGAGTTGATAGTTTTGGTTAAAAGTATAAAAACTTTCTAAAATAATATATTTTAAAATTCCATGCTGGAATTTTTCCTTCACTCTCCACTTTCCACTCTCAATTCTCAACTAAATATAATTCTATTCAAAATGACGTGGTTTATCTTTTTCAACTAATTTAGCTAAAGTTTCTTGAGGATTTTTAACCTTACTTAGGAAAATCATAGCAGCTATAATATATGGCTTAAAGCTTGCTTCTTTATATAATGATTTTCTATATCTATCAAATACACTAGCATCAACTTCACCAACTTCACAGCTTACGCCTGTAATATCTGCTGGTAAACAATGCATGTAGATAGCCTTGCCATCTTTAGTAAGCTTCATTAATTCCTCAGTACATTGCCAATCAATATGATCTGCATTTTGTTTTAATAATTCTTTTTCTAGTTCATCAATACCAGCTTGATCTCCTTTTGCATATAAATCTGTTCTTTTTTCCATTGCAATATAAGGGGCCCAGCTCTTTGGATATACTATATCAGCATCTTTAAATGCTTCTTCCATAGAATTTGTTTTTGTAAATGATCCACCTGATTCTTTTGCATTTTTCTTTGCAACTTCTTCAACTTCCCCCATAACTTCATAACCTTCTGGGTGAGCTAATACTACATCCATTCCAAATCTAGTTAATAATCCAATAATACCTTGTGGAACTGAAAGTGGCTTACCATATGATGGTGAATAAGCCCAAGTCATAGCAACTTTTTTACCTTTTAAATTTTCAACACCACCAAGTTCGTTTATTAAATGAAGTGTATCTGCCATTGCTTGTGTTGGATGGTCTATATCACATTGTAAGTTAACAAGTGTTGGTCTTTGTTCTAATGTTCCATTTTCATTACCTTCTTTAACATATTCTGAAACATTTTGCATATAAGTATGACCTTTTCCTATAAACATATCATCACGAATACCAATAACATCTGCCATAAATGAAATCATGTTAGCAGTTTCTTTTACTGTTTCTCCATGTGCCACTTGTGATTTACCTTCATCTAAATCTTGTACTTCAAGACCTAAAAGATTACATGCAGATGCAAAACTAAATCTTGTTCTTGTTGAATTATCCCTAAATAATGAAATTCCAAGTCCACTATCAAATATCTTTGGAGATACATTATTTTCTCTTAACTTTCTTAAAGCTTCTGCTACTGTAAAAACAGCTTCAAGCTCATCATTAGACTTCTCCCAAGTTAGCATGAAATCATTCTCATGCATATTCTCAAAATTTAATTTATTTAATTTATCAATATATTTATCCATTATACTCATTGTAAATCCTCCAATATTTCTTCTTTATTTTTTATTAAAACTTGTGTTTCTAATAGTGTTGATATTGTAGTATAATATCAGCATTTACTTAAAACATAGCTTTATTTATCTTTACAATAGATTGTTGGTACTGCAGCATATACAGCAGCACATCTTACTAAATCAGCTTTCCAAGTCTTTTCATTTGGAGCATGTGCTTCTTCTTCTTTACCTGGTCCAAATCCTATACATGGAATTCCATATCTACCCATTATTGATACTCCATTAGTTGAGAATGTCCATTTATCAACTAGTGGTTTTCCATACATGCCTTCATAAGCTTCAACCATTGCTTTAGTTGCTGGTGCATCTTCTGGTATTACCCAAGTTGGGAAATAACAATCTGTTGGATATACAAGATTTGTCCAACTTGGTCTTTCATATTTATACATAGTTACTTTTGCATTATATTTTTTAGCAAATGGAAGATTTCTTACTTCTTCTAATGCTGATTCAAAAGTTTCTCCATCAGTTAATCTACGATCTAAAGAAATTGCACACATATCTGCTACTGCACAACGAGATGGTGAATTATAGAACACTTCTGAAACGGTTACAGTTCCTTTGCCTAAGAATTCATCATAGTGTAAATTATCATTTAATACTCTAACCTCTTGTAATATATCCGCCATTTTATAAATTGCGTTATCTCCACGTTCTGGAGCAGAACCATGACAAGATACGCCCTTAACTTCAACTCTTATTTCCATACGACCACGTTGACCTCTATAAATATTTCCATTAGTTGGTTCAGTTATTACAACAAATTCTGGTTTTACCTTATCTTCATTGTGGATATATTGCCAACATAATCCATCACAATCTTCTTCTTGTACTGTACCAGTTACTAACACTGTGTACTTATCAGATAAAAGATCTAGATCTTTCATTATTTTAGCTCCATAAGTTGCAGAAACTATTCCTCCTAATTGGTCAGACGCTCCACGTCCACCTATTTCTTCATCTGTTTCATATCCTTTATAAGGATCAAATGTCCAGTTGCTCATCTCACCTATTCCAACTGTATCAATATGTGCATCATAGGCAATTAAAGTTTTACCAGTTCCCATATATCCTAAAACATTTCCCATTTTATCGATTTCAACTTTATTAAAACCAAGTTTTTTCATTTCTTGTGATATTCTTTTTATCACTAGCTCTTCATTAGCACTTTCTCCTGGGATAGCAATTAAATCCCTTAAAAACTTTGTCATGTCTGCTTCATAAGCCTTTGCTCTTACCTTAATGTTTTTAAAATCCATAGTTATTCCCCCGCCTTTTTATGAAAATATTATTTTATATCATTGGTTTGATGATTTTATTTATATATCACCACTAACTATTACTTTAGCAATTACCTTGCCAAAACTGAGAAGTATTTTTTTCATTTTTTATGAAAAATCCCCCCTATACCTTGCTTAACAGCATTATTTTAATCACTTATTTTATTTTTAAAGTAAGTAATTATCATTTTGATAATTATTTTTATCAAAATAATAAGGAACATAAAAAAATAACAGACCAATATACCTATATATTGTATCTGTTAAATTCTGTAATATGCCTGATTTTAAGCTTATTTTAGTTAGCTAAAGTTAACATAATAAAATATAATTTATCATAATGATAATTTGTATTTTATTCTTCTATTTTTCTATAAAGAGTAGCTATTCCTATACCTAATTTTTTTGCCACTTTCATTTTACTTTTCGTTGAATTTCCATACTTTGCTAAAGCTTTTTTAATATATATCTTTTCTATTTCCTTTAATGTCATTATGTCATCATCTATACATATTTCATCATTTCTATTTTTAAGTTCCTCATTATAACTTTGTACAAATGATGTTGGCAACATAGATTTTTCAAGTATCCCATTTTCACCTGATAAGCTAACCATAAATTCTACTATATTTTCTAATTCTCTTATATTTCCTGGCCAACTATAATCCTTAAATATTTTAATTAATTCCCTGTCTATAGTATGTATATACTTATTACATCTTGCATTATACTTTTCTACTAACATTTTAGTTATTAATACAACATCATCTTCCCTATCCCTTAAGCTTGGAACTTCAATAGGAATTATATTTAATCTATAATATAAATCTGCTCTAAATTTACCTTCATCAACTAGTTTTTTTAAGTTCTTATTTGTAGCTGCTATTACTCTTATATTTAAATTTATCAACTTATTTGAACCTATTTTTACAATGGTTTTTTCTTGTAATACTCTTAAAATTTTTACTTGAAGATATAACGGCATATCACCTATTTCATCTAAAAAAATCACCCCATTATTAGCAAGTTCAAATTTTCCTATTCTTCCCCCAGAACTTGCTCCTGAAAATGCACCTTTAACATATCCAAAAAGTTCACTTTCTAATAAATTTTCTGGAATAGCTCCACAGTTTATAGCTATAAATGGCATATTTTTTCTATTACCTTCGGAATGTACTGCTCTAGCTACTAACTCTTTTCCTGTGCCACTTTCTCCTGTAATTAAGATTGTAGCATCAGTATATGAGACTTTTTTTATTTTCTTTTTAAGTTCTACTATATTATCTGCTTGTCCAATTATTGAATCACAGTTAATACTATTATTTTTTAACTCTTCTTCAATAGTAATTAGTTCTTTAAAAATAATTATTTTGTTACAATCTTTATTATTGATATAGTTTTCTACTACCTTTCCTATAATTTTAAATTTTTCATTCTCAATATTGAAATTATAAATACCTCCTTTTGGAGTATATTCATCTGTTTCTTCTATAGTAACTTTTTTACCTACAATACTTGGCTTAACTTTTAATAACTTTAATGCATTATTATTGGCTGTTATAATTTCATTTTTTATATCTACAGTTATAATTCCATCATCTATAGAATTTACTATTTCTTTGAAAAATTTAATACTATTCTCATTTTCGAATATTTGATTTTGTTCTATTACTTTAATTGAAATAAATTCAGCTATTTGTTCTAAAAACTTAATCATAATAGCTAAATTGCTTTTCAATTTATCCTTTTGACCTTCATTAGAACATACTAAACCTATTACTCCAAATGTAGTTTCTTCATATTTAATAGGTACACATATTTCCATAAATTCATTGCAGTTTCCTCTTTTTTTACATTCATCACATAATTTATCTTTTCCTGGATTTTCTATAACTAATGTTTTTCCTGTATCTAAAGCCTTCTTATATACATAACCTTGATCTTTTATGTTTTCTCCAATTCTTTTTTCATATATTCCTGTTGCAGCAACTCTTACTAATTTATCATCAACTATCTCCACATCTATTGTTAACAAATTTGATAATAATATAGAATATTTATTTATTATTTCTTTTATATTAACTAAAGTTATTTTCATTTTATAACCCACCTATATCTATTAATATTTATTTAAATTTTCTTACTTTTCTTTCAATTTTACCACCTTACCATTATACCATATAGTTACTTCACTTCTAAGTATAACCATATATTTTCCTGCATTTATTATAGTATTCATTTTATTCTAGTATATTGATAGAATAAAGTTGTTGTATAATGCTTTGTTAATATAATTTTATGTGCAATAAAAAGAGCTAATGGATTTGAAATATTATTCCTTAAGTCCATTAGCTCATTATCACTATTCCTATATTTTGTTATTTATTAATACTCATTACGTATGTCTCATGTATTTTTAAGGTTAACTTCAAAGCTTTTGCTATTAATGTAGTTATAACTAAAATTACCTTTTATTTTTAACTACAACACAGTTCCTTCCCATTCTTTTTGCCTCATATAAGTTCTTATCTACAAGAGGCATGATATCTTCTGACTTTTCTGTTGCTGCACCACCAATACTTAATGTAATCTCAACTTTACCATCAGCACATTTCATATGATCCGTTACAATATGAATTGATTCAGCAAGTGAAATCATTTGTTCTAAAGTTTTCTTCTTACTAATAATACAAAATTCATCACCGCCATATCTAAAAAGTGTTGAATTACTATCTAATAATTCCATTATTATTTCAGCAATTTCTTTTATTACTTTATCTCCAATTTCATGTCCATTACCATCATTTATCTGTTTAAAATAATCAATATCATACATAAGTATTCCAAAGGATACATTTTCCCTTTGAATTTTTCTATATACCTTATTAAAATATCTACGATTATATGACTTAGATAATTCATCTATGACACTGGATTTTTCATTGTATCTAACCATACATACTAAAATTATTATTATTATTACAACAATACACGATGCAGTAATAATTATCTTATATAAATCATTCATTTTATATTTCTGAATTAAAAGTGTAATATTAGTTTCATTTGAATTATACATATGAGCTCCAGTTTGAATATTTCTTAATTGATATTCTTGAGGATACAATCTGATTAGTTTTAATGTGTAATTAGAAATAGTTTTTTCTATTTCTATAGGTAAATCAAACCTATTTTCTTCATCAATCATAGTAGTAATATCAATAAGAAAATTTAATAATATACTATTTTGATTGTATATTAATGCATATGTAAATATCTCATCCATATAATGAGTAAGACCATCATAGTCTTGGGTTAAAAGTCCTACTTTTGCTTGCATTTCTAGATAAGGAAATAGTATTCCTGATACCCATAGTATTCTTGATGGATATGTTTCATAACTGTGTATATATTCTCTAATTTCATTTAAATTCTTCTTACATTCATCATATTTTTTTTCATTTAATAAAATTCTAGCTAAAACTATTTTTCGCCTTTGTTCCATAGATTCATATTCTATTTTATTTTCGCTATCATGCTCTAAAGCTTTATTATAATATTCCATTGCTAATTCCGAACGATTAGTTCTTGCATAGATCATAGCTAATGTTGTATAACAATATTCATAAAAAAACTCTTCCATTTCACATCTGCTTGCATAATTTAATGCTCTATCTAAGCAAGATTCAGCTATATCATATGTATAAAAGTCAATGTATATCTGTGAAATATCAGCATAAGACCACGCTGCAATATCCCACTGTTTTGATAACCCTGATTCTATTTGTGTTTTTACAAAATTATCTATAGCATCATCTAAATTTTCCCAATCAAATAAATCTAATATATATAATTTAGTTAAATTGAGATGGAATTTAGCTATGTTTCTTCTATCTAAATTAGGATTTTTACTTATAAACTCCTGCATATCTAAAATTTCTTTTTTATTATCATTATCATCTACAACAAAAGATTCTATCAATTGATTTAAGTCATCTGAATTTTTGTTCTGTTCATGTTTATTAAAAAAGTACAATGTCCCTACTATGTTTATTCCTACTATTATTGCTACTATAATAATTATATATTGTTTTTTTAATTGTTTCATATATTTACCTTATTCTTTTACTCTATTTTTAAGTTTAATTTTCACTTTTTAAATTAACAGTAATAAATATTTTACTAAATAAGAAACGGTACCATTAGAAGCTGGAAGTCAATTGGCTACCAGCTTTTTTCTACAAAGTTTAGTAAATCATTATCTACAAACTAAAAAAATCATACTACATTTTTATATGCAGTATGACTATTATTAGTATAACATAAAATTTGGTTTTTCACGATAAATATGGATTTAATGAAAACTTTCCTGTTTATTTCACTTCTTGTATTATTTTTTTTACTATTGGAATTACATAACCACTTCCACCTTTGCCTTTTACATCTTCTACAAATGTAGTTACTAAAATGTTATTATCTTTATTTGTTGTGGTTGCTACTACCCATCCTATCTCAGTACCTGTTTTATCATCTTGAGCTAACTTTATCTCAGCAGTACCTGTTTTAGCTGCAATATTAATTCCTTGTTCCGCCAGTGCATGTGCAGTCCCGCTCAATTTACTTACTACACTTTCTAAATCATTTAATATAATTCTAGCGGTTTCATTTGCAATAACATTATCTTTCCAAATGCTTTTCTCAGGACTTTCTTTATATTCTAAATAAGGTTTTAAAATATCTCCCTCATTAGTAAACATTGTATACATCATAGAAAGTTGTAATGGATTCATTAAAATATCACCTTGTCCATATCCACTATCAGCAAGTAATATTTCATTGTTAATTCCATCTTTCGATGAAAATTGAGAAACTGAAACACCATATTCAAATGGAATTTTTTCACCTATTCCAAATTCCTTTAGCTTTTTCTCAAAATTTTCTGCACCTATATCTAATGCAACTCTTGCAAAATATATATTATCAGAAAATATTAATGCATTCTCTAAATTAGCAGGTAATTCATAAGCATGAACCCTTGTTACCTTATATCCACCCCATGAGTCATCTTTTTGCCACTTTAGTCCTACTATTCCTTTATCCTCATTAGGATCAAGTACTTTTTCTTCTATGCCTATAGCTGCTGTAATAGGTTTAAATGCTGATCCTGGAGTTATATTACTTTGAAATCTATTGTATAATGGCTTACTTTCATTAGTATTTAGATCATTCCATTTCTCAGTTGACAGCCCAAGAACAAAATCATTTGGATTATATGCTGGTGTACTTACAAGAGCTAAAACCTCACCGGTATTAGGATTTATACTTACTGTAGCTCCTTTGTTATCTTCTAAAGCGTCATACGCGATTTCTTGAATATTACTGTCTATAGTTAATTTTATATCCTCTCCATTTTTAATTTCCCTATTATAAATTACTTTAATCTCATTTGAATTTTTATCAACTATATTTATTTTTATTCCATCAATGCCTCTTAATCTATCCTCATATATTGCTTCTAGCCCAGCCTTCCCTATTACTGATGAATCAGAATAATTCTTATCACTATTTTTTTCTAAATCTTCTGCTGTAACATTTTGAATATATCCAATTAAATGTGCTGCTTTAGCTTCTAATGGATAAATCCTTGAAGGCTTGTCTTTTATGACTACACCTGGAATTTTTGATGCTTTATTAACTATATCATTACTATAAGAAACAACTTTAATTGGTACAAACATATTTGGTTTAACATATGACTGACTTAATTGTTTCTCTATGTACTCACTAGATATTTCTAACGTCTTTGCTATCTCATTTATGGCTTCTTTTTGATTTTCTCCAAGCTTTTCAATAACAATTCCTATTTCAGCTACATCATCATCAGTGGCAAGTTTAATATTATTTCTATCTAAAATATCGCCTCGTCTAGACTCTGTTATTTGAACTTTAACTTTGTAGTCATTATTAAGTTCAGGAAAAATTAAATTTGAAGACCAATTTACTTTAATCTCATCATGAACTCTATTTATATCCATTGTATTATTAAAATTTAGATTTCCTGCAATAGTGTTCATATTACATTGAAATGTTGCTAAGATATCACTACCATCTACTTTCACTTTTGTACTATCTATTGTTATATTTTTGGCTCCTATTCCTTCATAAATATTTTTATTTCTTTCTATGAATTCATCTTTAGATATTTCATTTTTACTTTCATCAGATAACTTATCATACATTAAATCATACTTTTTCTCATTTAATAATTGAAAATATTCCTGTACTAAGTTTTCACTTTGTTTTACATTTATACTATTTGCTTTCATAGATGCAAATATAAATGCTGCTACTACTAGAATTCCTATAATTGTTAATGAAAAAATAAATAGTCTTTTTATTTTTTTCTCCAATAAAAACTCCCCTTTTATATTTAGTATGTTAAATAAAATCCAAACAAAATTACGTATTAAATTAATAACATTATATAATAAAGCTATTAATTAGAAAATATAAAAAAGCTTAAACATTCTCTAATATGTTTAAGCTCTATACAATCAGTAAAAAAAATGATGCTATGTTAATTGTTAATATAAAAAAGAACCTTGATTTCTCAAGATTCTTATAACTAACCCTTTACTACTATTAACATCATTTTAAATTTTTCAGTTGCTTCTAATGCATGAGGAATGTTAGCAGGCATAACTATAAAGTTTCCTTCTGTAACAATTACCGGCTCATTCTCTCCAATTGTTATAGTAACTTCACCTTCTGACACATAAACTAATGCATCTCCTGGTGCTGAATGTGAACTTATTTCCTCTCCTTTATCAAATGAAAATAAAGTTATACCTACATTTTGTGTTTGGACTAATGTTTTACTAACTACTTGTCCTTGAGCATAATTCACATCTTCTTTAAGTGCTAACACCTTTGCAAATTCTATATTCTTAAAAAATTTTCCATTCATAATCTTTTCCTCCTAAATTTATTATCTATTCTTAAAACTTATTTTTTATTTAACTTATGATCTTATTATAGCTTTATTGATTTTAATAAAATGTGATTTAAATCAAAACTTCAATTAAAATTTATTTTTTCATCTATATATATTGCTATTGTTATAAATTAAGATATATTTATAACACACTAAAAAGCTCTGTATAATAAAAATAGAGCTTATCATTGCCAAATAGGTAATAATAAGCTTTTGTTTTTTAATAAATATATTCTATTAAAGATCTATCTCTATTTTATTATGGTATTTAGAACTTAAATATAATCTTTTAAGCCTTCTTCATCTAAAATTATAATATTCTTTGTTCCTACTATTTTTATTAATTTCTCATCTTCAAACTTTTTTAATTTTCTACTTATAGTTTCCCTTGTTACTCCAATATAATTAGCCATATCTTCTCTTGATAGTGGTAATTTTATAGATATGTTTTTTTCTATTGACTCCCCATATTTTTTTATTAAATCTATTAGTAAATAAGCCATTCTTGAATCAACATCATTAGTTGCAAGATTCTGCACAAGATTTTCTACTTTTGCTAATCTTTCTCCTACAGTTTCTAATACTTTTATTCCAATCTCTGGCTTTCTCATAATTATATCTTTCATTTCATCTTTAGTAAGAGTACATATCTTAGAATTTACTATTGCTTTCGAATTAAATCCATACTTAGAAGGTTTTATCAAATCTAATTCTCCAAAAAGGTCTCCCTCTGAAAGTACATGTAATATCTGCTCCTTGCCATCCTTAGTATACTTATATAATTTTATCTTTCCTTTATTTACAAAATAGAGTGTATTAGCTACATTTCCTTCAGTAAAAATAACGTCTCCTTTACTATATTCCTTATGATTAATAGTTTTTACAATCTCTATTAACTCTTCATTATTTAAATTTTCAAATATTGGAACCTTGCTTGCACAAAGTTCTCCATTACAATTATTACAGCAATTACTACAATGATTACTCATAACATCACTCTCCCTTGTATTTATATATCTTTTTCTTGTATTAACGATTTATTCAGATAATAAAGTTTTTATGTACCTAATATTAGGTACATAAAAAAAATAATAGATCAGTATTCTTGTCTATTATTTTCTTTCATATACTTTATAATAAAAAATACTCAAAGAATAAATTACACTTTAGGTGTAAATCCACAATACCCTATTTCATCACATCTTCTCTTCATATCCTTCCATATTTGTTTTTCTTTTATAGATTCTAGTGCTGTAGGGTATAAAATATAATTTTCTTTAAATATATGATCTCTTAAGTTAAATATAATATATTTTGCTGTATCATCAACTCTTTCTTTAAACTCATTAAATTCTAATTGAGAAACTTCATCAGCTAGCTGTTTTAATGACTTTTTCTTAGCTCTTAAATCATCATGCTCCATTCTCATAATTCTAGTTGGACCAGTAATCTTTCTATCTTCCATCTCAGTAAACAACACTTTTTCTTCCCTTTGATGGTGATTTTCTGCATCTAATATATTATTTACAACAGTTTTTAATGCTTCAAATTCTTCTAAACTGCTGTTATAGCTTACTAATTTTTGAATTTTAGAATTAATTTCTTCAAGTTCTGTTAAAAACTCAAGAATTTTATCATGCTCAGCAATAAGTGTATGCACAACATGACCTGGTTCAATTTTTGTTTTAATTTTATCAAGTTCGCCTTTTAGAAGTTCCATGTGAATGTCACAAAGATACCTTAAATCTTGAGGATTCATTCCTTTTTCTATTAAATTTTGTTCTGCAATTGATAACTCAATAGGATTTATATTGGAAACAATATCTAAAGCCTCTTTTCTTAGAGATTCTGTTACACCAACCTTATTTAATTTTTGTAAAACTTCAGTTAATTTTTCTATCTTTTTATTATCCATTTTAATTCCTCCTTATATAAACTAATTTTCAGATTCCATATTTCTATGTCTTAATTCTACTTACCTTTGATTTATAAAAATGTGATTTAAATCAAAATTCACAAAATAAATACTGATATCAAATAAAAAAAGCTTTATCTATATATTTTAGATTAAAAATCTAATAATAATAAAAAGACAATAAACATTATCTCATCACATACTTCATAAAATGATAAGCAGTGATTGACCTCTGCAAGTTCAAGCTGTCGCTTTAATTTTTCTCGAAATAATATCAAAAATGCCAACATCTTAATTGATGTCGGCAAAATGTTGGCAAATAGCCTATTTATCCTTTTTGTTGATCTTGGACTTTTAACTTCAAACCTTTCAAGTTCCAAATAGTCTTTCATTGTTTTCCAAACTAATTCAAATGTATATTCAAAGCATTGATTCAATGCCTATTACTTGATTAGCTTAACTATAGTTTCAGCGTGAGGTGTGTTTGGGAACATATCTTTCACTTGTGTTTGGATTATTTTATAACCTCTTTCAATTAATACTTTAAGGTCTGTTACTAAAGTCTTTGGATTACATGAAACATATATTATTTCTGGTGCATTAAATTTAATTACGTAATCTAAAGCTTTAGGATGGACTCCACTTCTTGGCGGATCTAATATTATTATATCTGGTTTATCTTTTACTGTTTTTATTATTTCCGCTACATCTCCTGCCAAGAATTCGCAGTTATTTAATCCATTTAATTTAGCATTTTCTTTTGCTGCTTCAACAGCTTCTTCTATAAGTTCTATTCCTACAACTTTTTTAGCGTTAGGAGCAACTATTTGACCTATTGTTCCTGTTCCACAGTAAAGATCAAATACAACTTTATTTTCTGAACTTCCCATAAAGTCTCTAACTAATGAATAAAGGCTTTCTGCACCTTTTGTGTTAGTTTGAAAGAATGAGAATGGTGAAATTTTAAAATTAAGTCCTAATAATTTTTCTTGTATATAATCTCTTCCATATAATACATTTACCTTTTCTGGTATTACTGCATCTGAGAATGAATTATTTTCAGTGTGAAGTATTGATACTAATGTACCCTTATAATCTTGAGATTTTAATAATTCAACATATTCACTTAAATCAAAATCTATTTGAGTAGTTGTAACAAGATTTACTAATATTTCACCTGTATTTTGAGCTTTTCTTATTACAAGATGTCTTAAATATCCTTCTCTTTTCATAACTCTATAATATGGTAAGTCTTGTTTTCCGAAATAATCTGCAGTTAATCTTATTATTCTTCTATAGTCTTCATCAACTATCTTACAATGATCAACTGTCATTATTCCAAAAGATTTACCTCTCATATGCATTCCAATTGAAAGATCTCCGCCTTTTTCTTCATCACCAAATGTGAATTCCATCTTATTTCTATATTCCCATTGCTCTGAACTTCCAAGTACCCCTAAAAACTCTCCAGTAGTTACATCAGCTTCTTTAAATAAATCTTTTATTTCATCTTCTAAAACTTGTAACTGCTTTTCATAAGATAATGTTTGAGATGAGCATCCTCCACAAAATCCAAAATGAGGACATATTGCATCTATTTCATAATCTGCTCTTTCCTCTACACCTGTTAATTTTAATTCAGCGTATTCTTTTCTGTTCTTTTTAACCCTACCAGTTACTACTTGACCTGGATATGTATTTTTAACATATACTGGCTTATCTTCTAAATATCCTATTCCTGTCGATGGGAATTGTGTTTTTTCAATTTTAACTTTTACTTCGCTTCCTCTTTTCATAAACGTTCTCCTATAATTACTTTATATTAATAATTCTTTTTCCTATGCTTTTGCTTGATTTAGTTTTTTCCATTAACGGCATATATAATACATTTACTATAAAATAGAACATAATTAAAATTCCTAATGGCATAGATACCTTATATCCTATAAATTTTATTATAAAATCAAATATAATTAATGATACTCCTGAAAGTGCCATTGTAACTAATTGGTCTATAACACTGGCAAATATTTTTTTTAATAATGATGGTTTTTCTTTATTATCATTACTATTATTTTCATTTGTCTCTCCCATTAATAATTCTTTTGTTTCATTGTTAGTTTCTTCTTTTGCTTTTGTGTCGTTCAATATAGCATCTTCTTTTTCATTAATATTATTTTCTTCTTTACTCAAGGTATTTTCCCCCTTATTAATTATATTAATTATTATTTTCTAAAGTTGGATTTGGATCTTTAAAATTATAAGTTTTTGTGCTTAATTTATATACTATATAATTTTTATTAAATCTTATTTCTTCCTTTAATCCATCTATTGAATTTTCTATAATGCCTTCTCCCTTTTCACTCTTTAACCCGTCTATTATCTGTTTATTTATTTCTGAATAATTTCTACTACTTTGTCCTGTAAATGCAGCTATGTATTTATTGAAAGATGTATTTCCTAAATCAAAGTTTCCTGATTTTATTGCTTCTGCACTGTCAAAGTTTAAACTTAATTTTAATTCTATTTCCCCTGATGATAAATCTTCTCCAAATACCTTCATTCCAAAGTACATGCTTTCTATTTTATTAGGATCTGGTTTTTCATTATCGAAATATATTGAATTAACACTTATAGTGTTTCCATCATTTTCTTTTACTACATCTTCCTTAGAGTATTTCATTCCAAGTTCTTCTGTTACTTTTTCCATTTTAGATAAATAATCTTTAAAATATCCTTTTGTTTTTTCTAAACTATAATCTTCTGCCCACGATCCTTGTAAATTTTCATCTGAATTTTTTGCTTCAGTTACAGCTTTAGCATTATTATTGTCTTCTGCTTTATTACTATCTATACCAATACATCCAATTAATGATGTTGTAATTATTAAACTCATTAGTATAGCACAAATTCTTTTGGACATTAAAAATCCCCCTAGTTTTTATTTTTAATTATATTTATATAAATTTATATTATATTCTTAGATTAATACTACTTATTAGAATACCACAATACAATAAATTATTGTATCATTATTATATTTCAAATATGTGTCAATAGCAAAAATATTATTTAATCTATGTTTTAAGCGTTAAACTTCTATTTGATCTTTTAGTTTTTCAAAACTTTTTTCACCAATTCCATCAATATTTTTAATATCTTCTACTGAATTAAATGCTCCTATATTTTCTCTATATTCTATTATTCTTTTTGCTTTTGCTTCACCTATTCCATTAATATTTTTTAATTCTTCAAGTTGTGCACAATTTATATTTATTTTTCCACTGTTATTAGATGTACTCATATTACTTTGTGAATAACTTATGTTGTCTTTTACTTCATTTTTATTATGTATATATATTAATTCATGATTTTTAAGTTTTTGAGCTCTATTTATATTAGATATATCTGCCTCTTCTGTTAATCCACCAGCTATTTCAATAACATCTTTAACTATGCTCTCATCATTCAATTCATATACATCAGGGCTTTTTACTTCACCTTTTATTTCAACTACTATATTTTTATCTTTTAACTTTTCTATTTTTTCATCTTCATGACTATTTTGATTTTCTTCTTCAACAAAAATTGAAGTATTATCGTTTTTTACTAATTTGTTTTTTCCACTTTTAATATATGTAAATAAACATGCTATGAGTATTATAACTAAAATTGCTATTATTCCAATTTTTTTATTAGCTTTATTAATCAATTTGAAAACCTCCTTTAGTTCTTAATATTTCTTAAACTAATATTTACATTTTAGTATAATAATAAGTTTGTTCTTAAATTTATCAACAGAATTTCATCCATTTATTTTAATTATATACATTAAAATACAATTTTATTATCAAAATTCATATTTTTATAGCATAATATATTTTTCTTTGGTAAAATAAAACTGTTGTAATAAAAAATTTTAATATTATGGAGAATGTTATGAAATCACATTTTAAAACACTTATTTTTTTCCTATTTATATTTCTTGTTTCATCCGTTAATGTAATGGCGATGCCAGCGCCTCCTGAAATAAATGCAGAAGGTTCTGTTTTAATGGATGCATCAACTGGAGAAATATTATTTAGTAAAAATCCCGATAAAGTTTTGGAGCCGGCCTCAACTACTAAGGTAATGACTGCTATATTAACTTTGGAAAATTGTGATTTAAATGAAGAGGTTGTAGTTACTGAAGATTTTACAAAGGTTGATGGTACAACTATAGGCCTTTTAAAAGGTGATATTGTTACTGTAAAAGATTTATTACTTGGGCTTCTATTAGAATCTGGGAATGATTCAGCTAACGCTTTAGCTTGCCATGTTTCTTCTTCTATTGATAAGTTTGCAGTGCTTATGAATAAAAAAGCTACTGAAATTGGAGCCGTTAATACCCATTTTAAAAATCCAAGTGGATTACCTGATCCAGAGCATTTAACTACTGCTCATGATTTAGCTCTAATTATGAATGAAGCTATTAAACATGATAAATTTTTAGAACTATGTAAAGTTATGACATATGAAATACCAATAAAAAATGATTCATCTAGAACAATATGGATTAATAATAAAAATCATATGATAAATAAGAATTCAATGTATTATTATCAATATACCATTGCAGGTAAAAATGGCTATACAACTAAATCAAACCATACATATGCAATAGCTGCTGAAAATAATGGACATATTTTAGTAGCATCATATCTTAATGCTCTAGATAAAAATAAAAACTTTGAAGATATGAAAACTGTGTTTAATTATGGATTTAATAATTTTTATTTTTCTAACCTCTATAAAAAAGGACAAGAAATTGATTCTATTAAGTTACATAATGATATAACAGTTCCTCTTATTGCTTCAAAAGATGTAAATTGCGTTGTTCCAAATGAAGATAAAGACAAACTTAATACTTATATTAAATTTGAAGATAAAAATTTAAATAGATCATCTTTTAATGAAGGCGATGTTATATTAAAAGGTACTGTATATTTAAATGATGAAGAGTTATGTACATTAGATTTATGTGCAGGTATTTCTAGAGATTATTCTATAAAAGAAGAAGTTAATTCTTTTATAGATAAAAATCAAAAAAACTTGATTATAGGAGCTAGTGTTTCTGGAGTTGCCTTACTTATTGTGTTAACATTAGCAATAGAATATAAAAAGAAAAAAAATAGAAAAAAAAGATTGTTAGAAATTACAACATCTATACCTAAAATTCAAGATGATCAATTGAAGAAAAGAAGAAGAAGACAGGATTAAATCCTATCTTCTTCTATTTTATTTTTTCTAATAACTCTTTCATATCATCTGGTAATTCAGCTCTTAATGAAAGTTCTTTTAAAGACCTTGGTGAAGCAAAATTCAATCCATAAGCATGAAGTGCTTGACGCTTTATTAAGTTTTCTTCCACTCCAACTCCATATAGTTCATCACCATATATAGGATGACCTAAATGACTTAAATGAACTCTTATTTGATGTGTTCTACCTGTTTCTAGAAGACATTCAACTAAATCTCCACCTTTAAAACTTTTTATTACTTTATAATGTGTTATACTTCTTTGTCCTCTCTCATCAACAACTCTCATACTTCCATATTCTATACCTTCTGGTTTATAAATAGGCAAGTCTATTGTTCCTTCTTTTTCTTCTAAGTTACCATGAACAATTGCTAAATATCTTTTTTGTAATTTTTCTTTCATATCTTTTGATAATCTACTATGAGAAAATTGATTTTTAGCAATTATAATAAGCCCTGATGTATTCATATCTAGTCTAGAAACTAATCTTACTATACAGTTTTGATTTGTTTCTTGAAAATAATATAATACTCCATTTGCTAATGTACCACTTTGAAAATTTTTGGTTGGGTGAACTATCATAAATGGTTTTTTGTTTATAACTAAAACATCCTCATCTTCATATACTATGTCTAAATCTATTTTTTCTGGATTTATATTTTGACTTTCATTTTTGTTTAAATCAATCTTTATAACATCACCATTTTTAATCATATAATTCATTCTAACCACAGAATTGTTAACATATATCCTTTGATCTTTTGATGCACTTCTTATTAATCTAGTTGATAAATCTAACTTTTCTTTTAAATACTCTCTTATCTTTATCTTACCATCAATATTACTAACTTTATCTTGTAAAATGCTCATCTATTAAAAGTCTCCCTTGATTTTTATTCAAATTTTTTAAAATCTTTACCTAATATTATAACTACATCATAATCTTTGTATTCTGGTTTGTCTGATTTTTTTTCAATTTTATTTATTCCAATACTAGACTTAACTTTACTTGCTATATTCTCATTATTAGTTAAAATTGAACTATCATTTCTCTCTGGAATATTTCCAACATCAACCCTTGTGTATCCAATCTTTGTTAGCTCATCTCTTAAGGTTGCTGCTAATCCAGTTATTTTAGTTCCATTGAATACTTTTATTGTAATATCTGACTTAGAAATATCTTCTGATCCTTTTCCTGTTGATGATAAAGATGTTATTATATCTTTGTTTAAATTTTTATCAAATACAAGGAATGATTCTCCATTTATATCTTTAGGTATACCTTGAGCTATTTTCATATCCATTTTTTCTGAATTAATTCTAATAAACTTTAAACCATATGATATAACTTTAAATGGAGGCATATTAGTATCTATATTATCTCCTAAAGCTTTTATTATACTTGGAATTTTAAAAATAATCATAGGACTTGTACATTTATCTATAACCTTTGATATAAATTTTTGTTGATTTTCTATTCTGTCTAAATCTCCATTTGCAAATCCTGAACCATCATTGTTTTTTCTCCATCTGAAAAATTCTTCTGCTTTTTTACCATCTAATTTAACTACTTCACCTTTTTTAAAATTAATATGAAGATTTTGTCCTTCATCATCATATATCATATTTCTTTCTATCTGCATTTTGACGCCTCCAATAGCATCAATAAATTCTCTAAATGCATTATAATCAATTTTAGCAATATAATTTATGCTTATATTAAGCAATTTTTCTACCTCTGATTTTACTCTTTTTTCTCCACCTATTGCATAAGCTGCATTTATCTTTGAACTTTTGCCATTAACATCTATCAAAGTGTCTCTTGGAATTGAAACAACTTGTAAATTTTTATTCTCAGGATTATAATTCAAAACCATAATTGTATCTGTTCGTTTTATTGCATTATTATTAGGCTGACTAGGATCTCCTATATCCATTCCTAATAATAAAACATTAATAGGCTTATTCATTGATACCTTACTAGGTTCAATCATATCATTCTTGTTTATCTTTCCTAAAAATAAAAATCCAGATCCTATAACTACTATAGTAAATGTTATTACTAATGCTAATATCAATAATACACTTTCTTCTAGTAAATTCTTAATCTTAATATTTTCAAGCTTGTTTTTATTTGATTTATTCGATCTTTTGGATCTTTTTGATCTTTTCACTCTTTTTTTCCCCATGCTTTTCTTCTCACCCCTAATGCAAGTCATTAACCTTAATTACTTAGTCTACTTTATTTATGCATATATAACTATTCTTTTAATAAAAAATAATTTCTTGCTTTTATTGTATTTAAATCAATGATTAAATTTCTATTTAATAAGTCCTTCATACTTTCAGTTAAACCTAATAAAACCCCATCATCTAAATTTTCAAAAGTAGTTTGTCTTATTTTTTCTACTCCTGAAAAATCCCTACCTGGTTCTATCATATCAGCAATATATATTATCTTAGTTAAAATAGACATATTTTCTTTTCCTGTAGTATGCCATCGTACTGCATCTAATATTTCCTCATTATCAATTTTTAACTTATTTCTAGCTTCTATTGGTGCAATTATACTATGCCACAAATTAGAATTTTCTTTTTCTGTGTTTGTTAATTCAATATTATTTTCTTCTATTATTAATTTCATTTTTTCCAAGGATAAATTTTTAGCTACATCATGAGCAAGAGCTGCTATTTCAGCTTTTTCTATTGAAACCCCATTAATTTTAGCTAATTTTTTTGAAGTTTCAACAACTCCTAATGTGTGCTTATATCTATTTTGTTTTAAATTATCTTTAAGATATAACTTCATTTCTTCTATACTTATCAAAATATTATTCCTCCTTATATAAGCTGTTTTCTTCTATTAATTTTATGATAGGTTGAGGAACAAAGAAATCTACTCTTTCTTTATCTTTAATTCTTTTCCTTATATCTGTTGAAGATATTTCTAATCTTTTTAGTGTTAATACAATTATATTTACACTGTACTTTTTTTCTATATATTCTTTTTGTTTAATTAACTTTTTATTACTAAAACCACCTCTAGAAAATACCACTAAATTGCTTAAAGATAATATTTTATCCGCACTTTCCCATGTTTCTATATCCATTAAACAATCTGCTCCAGTAATGAAAAATAATTCTACATCATTGTCCTTAAAATGTTCTAACGTTTCATATGTATAGCTGAATCCTTTTTTTTCTATCTCATAATTTGAAATAGAAAATCCTGAAAAATCTTCTATTGCTTTCTTTACCATATCATATCTTAGCAGTGCATCCGTTACTTTCTTACCTTCTTTATGAGGTGGATTACCTGCTGGCATAAAAATCACATTATTTAAATTTAATTGCTTTTTAGCTTCATAAGCTATATATAAATGTCCATAATGAATAGGATCAAATGTCCCTCCTATTATACCATATCGTTTCATTAAATATTTCCTCCCAGAATTTATTTACAATACATCAAGCTTTATATTTTATTATTTTTCAATTAGAAAAATATATTACACTGATAATATAATAAATTAATTAATTTTGTAAATTCTTCTATATTATTATATCATGAACATAATCTAAATTATAAATTCACAAGAAACCTAAACTAAAAAAGTTGTCTAATCTTAAAAATTATTATACAAAAAAATAAAACCCTTATAACAAAGGGTTTTATTTTTTATCTAATTATTTAGTTGGTATTTCTATTTTAGGTTTATTTTTAGATTTCTTATATAGTACCATCTTATTTCCTATTGCTTGAACGCCTTCGCATCTTAAAGCCTTGCATATTAAATCTGAAGTTTCTCTAGTGTCTAAACCACTATTTTCTAAAACTTTTATTTTAATAAGTTCTCTTTTTTCTAAAGCTTGAGCAACTTGAGTTAAAAAGTTTTCTTCTATCCCATTTTTGCCTACTTGAAATATCGGAGATATATTACTACCTAATCCTCTTAAGTAAGCTCTTTGTTTTCCAGTTAACATTCATTTTCCTCCAAAATTATATTATAATAAGTATTCAAATTCGAAATCATTTAATCTAACAACATCTCCGTCTTCTATACCCATTTCTCTTAATTCATTCATTACGCCTTTATTTTTTAATACTTTATGGAAATATCTTAATGAATCTGCATCATGTATATTTACAGCACTTAATAACCTATCTACAAAAGTTCCAGAAATAACATAAGTATTGTATTCTTCATCTTTTTCAACATCTATAGCATATGTAAATCTCTTTTCTTCTGGTATATACATTTCATCTTCTGATATTTCTAATTCCTTAACAGGAATTTCTTTAAGCATTCTTGCTGCTTCTTTTATTACTTCATCAACACCATCTCTTGTAGCTGCTGACATCTTATAAACTTTAGCAAATCCAAGTTCTTTAACTTTTCTTTCAAACTCTTCAAAAACTTCATCATCATAAAGTAAATCTGATTTATTTGCTACTACGATTTGTGGTCTATCCCATAATTTAACTGAATATTTTTTTAGTTCCTCGTTGATCTTAACGAAATCTTCAAAAGGTTCTCTTCCTTCTATTCCAGAAATATCAACTATATGAACTAATAATCTTGTTCTTTCTATGTGCTTTAAGAATTGTATTCCTAATCCTACACCTTCTGCAGCACCTTCTATTATACCTGGGATATCCGCCATAACAAATGGTTCTATACCATCTATTGCTACAACACCTAAGTTAGGCTTTAAAGTAGTAAAATGATAATTTGCTATCTTTGGAGTAGCTTTAGTTGTCATTGATAATAAAGTTGATTTACCTACATTAGGGAATCCTAATAATCCAACATCAGCTAATAATTTTAATTCTAAAACTATTGATAATTCTTCACCTGGCATTCCTGGTTCAGCATAATGTGGTGCTTGCCTAGTTGCAGTAGCAAATTTAGTATTACCTTTACCGCCTCTTCCGCCTCTTACAAGTACAAATTCTTGACCCTTTTTAGATAAGTCTACTATTACTTTATTACTTTCTTCTTCTCTTATTATTGTTCCCATTGGAACTTTTATAATAAGATCTTGACCAGCTCTACCATAACATTTAGATGTTCCGCCATTCTCACCATCTTCTGCAATAAATTTCTTTTTATATTTGAAATCTAATAAAGTAGTTATTCCAGTGTCAACTTGAAGTATTATGTCTCCACCATCTCCACCATCTCCACCATTTGGACCTCCAAGTGGTACATACTTTTCTCTTCTAAATGAAATGGCTCCATCTCCGCCTTTTCCTGACTTTATGAATACTTTGGCTTTATCTATAAACATGCTATCACCCTTCTTAATTAAATTCTTTTCCTAAATAGAATATCTTTAAACTCAATTATGATTAAATTCTTATTTTACTAATTATTATGTCTTCAAAAATCACACTTTATTATAACACATTAAAAATCCCTTATAATTAATTTAACTAATTATATAATAATTTAATCATAAATAATCTAAAATGATGTTTAATTACCAAAGTTCTATTAATATTTTTCAACTCAATAAAACTATTAATTTATTTTAATGTTATTTTTTTAAAGTAATATCAATATTATATTAATAATTCAATATAACTTAAAAAGCACCCTGTTGGGTGCTTTATTTCAAAAAATAATTATTCAGCTATTGCTTCAACGTCTACTGGGTAAACACTAGCTTTTTTCTTATCTTTACCCACTCTTTCGAATTTAACAACTCCGTCGATTTTTGCGAATAAAGTATCATCTTTACCTCTACCAACGTTGTTTCCTGGGTGAATCTTAGTTCCTCTTTGTCTTACTATAATATTTCCAGCAAGAACAAATTCTCCATCTGTAGATTTAACTCCTAATCTCTTAGATTCAGAGTCTCTACCATTCTTAGAACTACCCACTCCTTTTTTATGAGCGAATAATTGAAGGTTCATAATTAACATAAGGCTACACCTCCTCTTTCAATAAAGTTATATATTCTTTACGTTTCTTACTTCCAAACATTTCATCTAAACTTAAAATTAAACTTTCTAAGCTTTTTTCAAAAGTTTGTAGTAAAACCTGTGCTTGTTCTATCTCTTTTTCGTTAAAATCATTAAGATCTAACTTTAAATATCCATCACTTATTTCATAAGTAGAATTAAGTTTTAATACTTCGTCCAAACCTATAATAACGCTTTGTGATAAGACTGAAACAGAATTACATATCATATCAAATGTCTCGCCAACTAAAGAAACATCATTTCTAAAGTCTCTATCTCCACATAAGGCATGATTGTTTATTACAAATCCAATAATACTACTGTCTTTATAATTAATTCCTACTTTAATCATGATATTAAGCTTCTATCTTTTCGATTACTAACTTAGTATAAGGTTGTCTATGACCATTTTTTCTTCTATAGTCTTTTTTAGCCTTATATTTGAAAACTATAACCTTCTTTTGCTTTCCTTGAGCTAAAACCTTAGCTGTAACTTTAGCACCTTCAACTACTGGTGCACCAACTTTGATACCTTCATCGTTAGCTACTGCTAAAACCTCTGTTAATTCAACTGTAGAATCCACTTCAGCGTTAAGTTTTTCAACGTATATTACGTCTCCTTCTTGAACTCTGTATTGTTTTCCTCCTGTTGCTAATACTGCGTACATTAAAACACCTCCTCATTTAACGGTCTCGCCACTTTTGGTACAAAGATTTAACTTTGTTCATTAAAACCTTACGTGTGCGGTCTACAAAAGCCATTTTATCACATTATTAATTTTTTGTAAATTAAAATTTGCTATTTTGTAGTGTAAATTTATTATATTTTTTTGTTTTTTGCTCATTATAATATATTTTTCATTTTATATAGTGTCAAATTGTGTTATTTTATATTTCTCTAAATTAACTTTTTGACTTTGAAAAATTAAAGGTTCTATCTTAAACCCTTCCATATTTTCAATATAATTTAAATATATCTCTTTATCAAGGCAATCTATTTCTTTTAGAAAATTAAATAAATCACCTTTTATTCTCTCTTTATAAACATTGTCAATTTCAATATAAAAAGAACTTATTGTATTATCTTCTTTTATTCTTAAAATTTCATTTTTTATAAGGTCTTGAATATAAGATAATTTCAAAATTCTTCCATGTCCATTACAAGTCATACAATCTTCTTCCATATACTCATAAATACTTTTTCCTTGTCTTCTTCTTGATATTTGAACTAAGTCTAATTCTGTAAATTTAAATATCTTAGTATTGCCCTTGTCTGATGAAAAACTTTCTTCTAATTCTCTCATAACAATATTTTTTTGAGATTTATCTCTCATATCTATAAAATCTATAACAATTATTCCACTTAGGTTTCTAACTTTTACTTGATTTCCAATTTCTTTTGCTGCTTCTAAATTAGTTTCTAAAATAGTTTTATCAAAACTTCTTCCTTTTATGTTTTTCCCACTATTAACATCAATAACATACATTGCTTCTGTTTTATCAATAACTATATAACCACCACATGGAAGATTGACTTTATTATGTCTTAACTTTAAAAGCTCTTTTTCAAGTCCATAAAAATCAAAGATATTTCTCATACCAGAATACAATTCTAATACTACATTACTTTCACCTTTACTAAAATCTTCAATCTTTTCAAAATCTTCTTTATTATCTGCATATATTTTCACAGGATTCTGTCCAATTGTATTTCTTAAAATTCTAAATAAGCTCAAATCTTCGCCATAAATTTTCTTAACTTCAGTAGAGTACTTTAAACTTTTATTTATATTAAGAAATTCATTATACAGTCTATTAATTTCATTTTTTAAAGTTTCACTGTCTGCATTTATTGCTTCTGTTCTAATTGTTATTCCTACATCATTTAACTCTTGTAAATTTTCTAAGATTTCTTTTTTCTTTTCTTCATCAACTATTCTCTTTGAAAAATGAATTCCTTTGTCATAACAATTTAATACTGCATATTTACCAGGTATACTAACTTTAGTAGTAAGCTTAGCACCTTTATCATTTATTGGCTCTTTTACAACTTCAACAAGTATATCTTCACCTTTTTTTATGCCAGTACTTTTTAGCTCTTCACTATAATATAAATATCCTTCTTTGTTTAATCCTAAGTCTACAAAAATTGAATTAATAGCAGGAAGTATTTTTTTTACTCTTGCCTTATATATTTCTCCTATTATCGGTTCATTTTTATTCTCTTCTACTATACTCTCTACTAACTTTTCATTTTCTCTTATACCAATTCTTAATAAAGATTCTTTTCTTTCAATAAAAATCTCTTTCAATACACTCACATCCTAAATGAATTAGCTTTATTATTAAATATCAACACTGTTTTAAAACATAGTCTATAATTACTATTTATTAAATTCTAATGCTTTATATAATGGTAATAATCTTTCACCTTTTAAGAAATACATTTCTTCTCTTTTTATATCTACAAAAGATTCTGTTTTAACATTAGAAGTTCTTTCTTGTATATATTTAACTACCAATTCAGGTGCTAAATGCTCTCTACTACCTGAATTAATAACCATATTTATAACTAGATAATCATCTTTTATCCAAAATTTAAATTCTCTAATCATTGTTTTTATATCTACTTCTTTTTCACCTTTTTTGCTCTTTTTTATTGTCTTCCACTCGTTTTTATTTAAAAGTTCATTAACTTCATTTTCAAGATTTTCTGTATTTTCATAAGGAACTTTTGCTGTATATCTCGCTGCATCAATTAATGCCATCCCCTGAGGAACTTTCTTTTCCCCCTCTACATATGGAATTTTAGTTGCCTCTTTAAATTTTATTCCACTTGAAGATACTGAATTTAATCTATCTATAATTTCTTTTTCATTCATTTCCTCTGCAAATACTAGATCCATGTATTCTCCATCAGAATACACACCAACAGCTAGTGGTTGAGCTATGGACATAGTCATATGTGGATTAAATCCTTTTGAATACTCCATTGGAAGCTCAGCTCTTCTAATATTTTTTTGTATAGTCCTCATTAAATCCAGATGAGAAATAAATTTTACATTTGCTTCTTTAGTATATTTAATTAAGTATCGCACCTTCGAAACATTCCCCTTCCTTAAAGTTCACATTAACACCACATCCTGTACATCCTTTTCTACAGTTTTGTGTTAATTCTTCTCTTTTAGCTTTTTCATTTTCTATTTCTAAATATTTTCTATTTACTCCAATATTAATGAAGTCCCAAGGTAATATTTCTGAATATTCTCTTTCTCTATATACATAGAATTCTCCATCTACATTACATTCTTCTAGTGATTCCATCCATGCATCATATTTAAAATACTCTGACCATCCATCAAATTTAGCACCTTTTTCAAAAGCTTTTATTAAAACATCACATAATCTTCTGTCGCCTCTAGCAAATAATGATTCCATAAATGATGTTTTTTGCTCATGATAATTATAATTTATAGCTCTAGTTTTTATTGAATCTTTTACAGCATTTATCTTTTTATTTACAATTTCCATTCTTTCCATAGCACTCCATTGGAATGGTGTAAATGGCTTAGGTACCAATATTGAAGTACTCAATGTAACTCTAAGTCCTTTATTTCTAACACCTTTAGGAATTTCATAATATTTTGCAACTATTTTTTCAGCTAATTCTCCAATAGCAGCACAATCCTCTATATTCTCATATGGTAATCCAATCATAAAGTAAAGCTTTAATTTACTCCACCCTGATTGAAATGCACTCTTGGCTGCGTCTAATATTCTTTCTTCAGTTAACCCCTTATTTATTATATCTCTCATTCTTTGAGATCCTGCTTCTGGCGCAAAAGTTAAACCTGTTTTTCTAACTTTTTGAATTTCCTTTATTAAATCAACTGAAAAAGCATCCACTCTTATTGACGGCAGCGCTATTCCAACCTTATTTGGCTCATGTTCTTCCATTAAATCTTTTATTAATTTTTCTATTTCAGAATAATCACAAGTACTTAATGAAGATAATGAAATTTCTTGATATCCTGTATTTTTAACTAATTCTCTAGCTTGCTTTACTAAGTCTTCTCTTTTCTTTTCTCTAACTGGCCTATAAATCATTCCTGCTTGGCAGAATCTACATCCATTAGTACATCCTCTAAATGTTTCTAATACTACTCTATCATGCACTACTTCTGTATAAGGAACTATGATGTTCTCTGGAAAATCAACATCTGTATAATTATTTATAATTCTCTTTGTAACAACTTTTGGAACATCATCATATTTAGGTTTAAATTCTTTTATTGTTCCATCTTCCTTATAAGTAACATCATATAATGAAGGTACATAAATACCTTGAATTTTTGATATTTCTCTTAAGAATTCCTTTTTCTTACCCTTACCCTTGTATTTTTTATATACTTCTAAAACGTCATCCATCATTTCTTCGCCTTCACCAATTTCAAAGAAATCTACTATGTCATATAAAGGTTCTGGATTATACGCACAAGGACCACCAGCCATAACTATTGGCTCATCTTCGCCTCTTTTTGATGCTCTAATAGTTATTCCTGACATATCAAGCATATTTAATATATTTGTATAACTCATTTCATATTGTAATGTGAATCCTAATATATCAAATTCACCTAATGAATCTTGAGTTTCTAACGTAAACAATGGAATATTATTTTTTCTTAATTGTTCTTCCATATCTGGCCATGGTGCAAATGTTCTTTCGCAATATGTATCATTTCTTTTATTTATTGTATGATAAAGTATTCTACTTCCTAAATGAGACATTCCAACCTCATAAACATCTGGAAAACAAAATGCAAATCTTATGTCAACTTCTTTTGGTTCTTTAATAACTTGGTTTAATTCTCCACCAGTATATCTACACGGCTTTTCAACCTTAAATAAAATATCATCTGAAATTTTGTTCATTCTAAAAAATTTCCTCCTTAAAAATCATAAAATATGATTGTTCTTTCTATTTCATTCGGACGTTATATTTTTAAACTTTTGTAATCTTCTACATTAAAATAAGAAGTATAACAAGTATACTTCTTATTTTTTGATAACCCTATTCTAACACAATTATAGTATATTTGAAACAGCGTTATTATTGCCAATACTTCATACAATACCTAAATTACATTTTATTATTTTCATATAAATTTTTAATGTTCTTTTTCACATACTCTTCTAAAGTTATATTTCCATACTCCTTTAAAGCTCTTAACAATTCATCTTCATGAATTATTTTAAGTAATTGCATATCATCATCAATAACATAAAATGTATTAAATTTATTTTTATCTACTAATGTTAGTACATTGACTAAGCCCTTTTTATAATATACTGAGATACTTTTATTTTCTATATAATCATACTTTTCTAATTTTCTTGATTTTTTAATCATATCACTCATAATTATATACATTGTCTTCTCTTTCTCTCTAATTGTAGCATATGTCATCAGTATAGCAGCTAAAAATAGACTTATATTTATTTTATGTAAAAATATCATTATAATAAATAATATAAAAAATATGCTAGAAACAATAAAACTAAAAATTCCTGTGATTTTTTTAGATTCCTTATATAAAAACTTTTTTGATAGCAATATTTCATATATTCTTGAACCATCCAATGGATATGCTGGTAAAAGATTAAATATTCCCAAACTCAAGTTAATATCTATACTTCTTTTTATAAAATTAGAATCTACATATTCCTGAATAAAAAATAAAAATACAACCATAAAAATATTAAATGCAGGACCAGATAAATATAAAATAAGCTTTTTCTTTTCTGATAATTCATCAACATCACTTAGTTCTGCATATGTTCCTGATAAATTTAATTTCATATTATAAAATTTACAACCAAACTCCTTAGCAACCAATATATGAATACATTCATGTGCTATAATCCAAAAAAAACTTATAAATAGTGTACTCTTAAAATCTAAGATAGCAAATATTATTAAAATTTCTATAATAAAAATACTATACCATTTTTTCATGTTCAACTCCTACGTCATTGATATTGCATTATACATTTTTCAAATTAGAAAAATCTAAATATTCAGTTGGATCTTGTTCCTTTCCCATATAAATAAACTTAAATATTACTCCTGTTTTTTCAGTATTAGATATTTTATTGCAATCTCCTAAATACTCTCCTTTTTTTATTTCATCCCCTTCTTTAATATCAGAATTTTTAATCATTCCATAGTATGTTTGAATTCCATTACCATGATTTATTAGTATATTTTGTCCTCCATCATCAGTTGCAGCTTTAACAACAGTTCCATCCATACTACAAATAACTTGTTCTCCTTCTTTACCTTCAAGGAAAACCCCTTTAATATCACCTTGCAATTTCATGTACGAAGCCAAAACTGGCAAGCAATAATTATCTTTTATTTTGGCTTTAATGCTAGTCTTTTCAACTTTATTTGTTTTTTCTTTAAGTAAATTCATACAATCTACAGCTTTATCCTTTAAATCAGTACTCTTTATTTTATTAATAACACTAATAACATAAGAATAATTAATATCTTTGCTAAAGTCTTGAGTTAGATATTGTTTTGATAATGTATATATGTCTCTAGTTTTTTGTATTGGCGTAATTTTCAAAGAAAATATTATAGCAAATAATATTACAGAAAATACACATTGAAATAATAACTTGTTAATAAATCTAGGTTTCTTTTTTAAATTTGTATAATCATTAGCATAACTTAATCTTTTATTATAAGGATTAATTGATTTTCTAGTATTGATACCTCTTTTTTGATTCAATATATTCTTGTAGTATCTTTCATATTGACTTCTATAGTTACTCATATTTCCCTCCATATATTAATGATTTAAATTTTATATTAGAGAAATAACTAGAATTAAAGATTATTAATTCTAGTTATTTCTTTAATACTAGGTATAATATAATGCCTTATTAAATTATATTTACAGAAAACGTATATTATGAAATATTTAACTACTAAATAAAAAAAATACTATTATTTTATTACAGTACATGCTTTTTGGTTCTATTTTATTAGGCTATGTTTTAAAACATTGTTGATATTGTAGTATAAAGCTCATGGACAGAGTAATTTACTTTAAGAACTCAAAAAAAGCAGATGATACATTAATATCACCTGCTTCTATATAACCTTCTAACATGAAGATTAATACCCTTTATTAAAATTGTTTAATTATTAAATCTGCTGTACCTAAGTTGGTAACAACCGGTATATTATGTACATTGCATACCCTAAGCAATGCTGATACATCTGGTTCATGTGCTATTAATGCTATTCTCATATATCCCACTCCCTATTCTAAACCATTTAATCTAGCTTTTATCTTTTATCTAAAAATATATTTTCTTTCTTCTCATACCTATATTCAATACTAAAGCTATAGACATAATAGTTGTTAAAAGTGAACTTCCACCATAACTTATTAATGGTAATGTTATTCCTGTTATAGGTAATAATCCAATTGTCATACCTATATTTTGAAATATTGCAAACAAGAAGTATGAAATTATTCCAACACATATAATAGATCCAAAAATATCTTTTGATGTTCTTGCAATAGAAATCATCTTATATATTAAAAATCCATATAAGGTTAATAATACTATAGCTCCAATAAGCCCCCATTGTTCAGCTATTGCTGCAAATATAAAATCTGTTTGAACTTCTGGAACATTCTGAGCTGAATATCCTGTTGTTCCATCAATTTTTAATGATGGCCTACTTCCAAGTATTCCGCCTGATCCTATTCCTATTAATGACTGTGTTAAGTGATATCCAGATGTAGCATCTGCTGCTTCAGGATTTAAAAACGCTGTAAATCTTTGCTTTTGATATGATTGAATAAGTCCTGAATTCCAAACTATAACTATTAATAGTACTAAGCTTAACAACCCACCACCTATTACTTTCATATCAAGTCCTGCTATATAAAATATACCAAGAACTATAAAAAAGCAAACCATAGTCATTCCCATATCAGGTTGAGTTACAATAAATATAACTGGTACCAATGCATAAAAGACAAGTATAAAGAAACTTTTAAGATTATTTATTTCTCCATCCATCTCATCTAACTTTTTAGCTAGCATAAGTATAATTCCTAGTTTTGCAAGTTCAGCTGGTTGTAATTGAAAGCCTCCAACTCTAATCCATCCCCTTGCACCATTAACTACTACTCCAATTCCCGGAATCTTAGCAGCTAAAAGCAGTATTACAGATCCCCAATAAAATATTGGAACATAATTTAATATTATTGTATAATCTATAGCAACAAAAAAATACAGTGCAATTATAGATAAAACAAGCCAAAAAAATTGTTGTTTTGCAAAAGCAAAACCATATTCTCCTTTAGTACACATATAAATGTTTAAAATACCATATAGCACTAAAAGCACTGTAGAAATTAATACAGTTTTATCAATTTCTTTTATTAATCTTAAGTCAATTTTGAAGTTTTTAAGCAATTCCTCACCTCGAATATATAGAGATTTATAATAAAATTATATATATATATTATCTTATTTTTCTCTATAAAAAGCTATTAATTCAACAAATCATAATAAAATATTAATATTTTATTATAAGCTTTATCTTCTTATACTTTTAATAGGAATACTTGCAATTAATGCAGAAGTATTTTCACCTTCCATATCTTCACTCTTATTTACAGATATTTCAACATCATCTACTTGAATTTCTATATATTTAGATATTACCGCAAGTATTTCTTTTCTTATTTTTTCTAAAGTATCTGTAGGAATTTCCCCTCTATCATGTATAAGTATAAGCTTTAATCTATCCTTTGCAACTTGCTTAGGTGTTGGTCTACTGCTCAACCCCTTAAAAAATCCCATTTAAGACCCTCCTTACTTACGTTTAAATAATCTTTTTAATGATGTAAAGAAACCAGTTGATTCTTGTTGTAAATTCATTATATCAACTTTTTCTCCTGTAATTCTTTTAGCTATATTTCTAAATGCTTGTCCTGAATATGATTGTTCCTCTAATACTATTGGTTCTCCCTTATTAGTAGAAACAGTTATGTTTTTGTCATCAGGAACAACTCCTAAAAGTTCAACTGATAAAGTTTCTATAATATCACTTATGTCAAGCATATCTCCATTTTTAGTCATTTCATAATTAAGTCTATTTATTATTAACTTATGATCTTCTAGACCTTTAGCATCTAATTTTCCTATAACTCTATCTGCATCTCTAACTGATGTTATTTCTGGATTTACAACAATAACAGCACTATCTGCACCAATAACAGCGTTTTCAAATCCTTGTTCTATTCCCGCTGGTGAGTCTATAATAACATAATCAAATTCTTCCTTTAATTCATTTACTATTCTAAGCATTTCTTGTGGGCTTATATCGTCTTTATCTTTAGTTTGGGCAGTTGGAAGTAAACACATATTTTGAAATCTTTTATCTTTTATAAGTGCTTGTTTTAACCTACATCTTCCCTCTAGTACATCAACTAATGTATATACTATTCTATTTTCTAATCCTAACAATACATCTAAATTTCTAAGTCCTGTATCTCCATCAATAACTACAACTCTTTTACCAAGTGCAGCTAATGCAGTACCTATATTTGCTGTTGTAGTTGTTTTTCCAACTCCACCCTTACCTGAAGTTACTACAATAGATTCTCCCATTTACATTCTCCTCCGATATTATATATATTTATTTGCTAAATATGGTTCAACTATAATGGTTCCGTCCTTCACTTTTGCTATTTCTGGATACTTAGGTTTTTCTAATCCATCTGGTGAAATAGTTATTACATCTGCTATTTTTAATATTTCTGGTTCTAGTAAAAAAGCAGCAATAATAGATTTTTTATTCCCTGTATTCCCTGCATTTACGCTTCCTTTTAGTGATCCTAAAACGATTATATTGCCACCTGCATGAACTTCTGCTCCGCTATTAACATCTCCTATAATTACAATATTACCTGGGTAAGTCAAACATTGACCACTTCTTACAGTACGTCTTATAAATTTAGTTTTTCCTTCATATACCCCATTAAATATTTTCGTTTGTATATTACTTTCTTGCTCTAATTGTTCAAAAATAATTTCGTTTAATTCTATTTCATTTAAAAGGGATTCTTTAAGTTTTTGAATATCATTTTTTTTTATCAAACTTAAATTCACATTAAGAATTAAGGTTGTACCTTTGTAAAAATGCTTACCTTTTGATAACTTTTTTATTAACATATTTAACATGTCTTCAAAGCTCTCGAATTTCTCCATATCAATTGTCGCATTTATACCTTCCCTGTTTCCCTTTATTAAAACACCATCCTTATGCATTGCTACCTCCAATCAAGTGATTATTATTTATGTAAAGCAACAAGATTTAACTATCTAGTTCATCACTTCTTAAACATAGCATTAACTAAAATATTATTACATTAAATAATATTAGCAATGATATATTAGGATAAATTATGTATATATTAAATATAAAATTAATACTCATTTTTGATATTACAACCTAGTTTAAATTATAACATTATTATATTATTTTTGTACATATTAATTTGGCTTTAACACTTAAAACTGCTTGTTAAAAAGTGACTTTTTGAAAGTTTAAAAAACTTCTTATAATTTTCTATTCGTAAATAAAAAAGTTATCTTAAACTTAAATTCGTTTAAGATAACTTTTTATTATTTTTCTATATATTAGTTTTGAGTAACAGTCGCTTCATTTATTTATGGTTTAGTTGTATTAAAAGGATTTTCTAATACATATTTTTTAAATGATTCTGATTGCGATGCATAATTAGTTCCAATTAATTGATCTTTAAAATATGCTTCATAAACAGCTTTAACTGCTGGAGCTATCTCTCCACCATGTCCTCCATCAAATACAACTGCAACTACTGCTATTTTAGGATTATCAGATGGAGCAAAACTTATATATGTTGCATAAGGTGATCTACCTATTTCCTTTTGATTCTCTCTAAAATCTGCAGTACCTGTTTTACCTGCTGTTGGTATAGGGAAATTTCTAAATGTAGCGGAAGCAGTACCACCTTCCGCTTCATTAACACTTGACATACCGTTTCTAACAGCATTTATTGTATCACTTTTCATTTCTACTTTATTTAAAACTTCTGAACCAAATTCTTGAACTACATTTCCATCATTATCAGTAATTTTATCTACTAAATGAAGTTTATATCTAGTTCCACCATTTGCTACAGTTGAAACATATGATGCTAATTGCATAGGTGTATATAAATTTATACCTTGACCTATTGCAGCATATACTATTTGAGCTGGTGACGTTATTTCTGCCGGTTTGTCATTAACTGCAAATCTAGTAATTATTCTAGTAACTGCAGCAACTTGCTCATCTGCATTAAATTTTTTACCTTCACTTTCCCACTTAGCCACGCTTTGTTTATATTTATCTGAATTATCTACTATTGTTTTTACATAAGGTTTTATACTCTTAGAAAACTCATCTTCTGTTTCTTCAATGCCCTTTCCTGGTTCAACTTTTTTTAATCTTTCCTCAACCTTATCTTTTATAGACTTTTTAGCTTCTTTTATTTTTTCAGTATCATCTTCTGAAAATCCTATATCAAACGGAACAAAATTTCTTTCTGCTCCCTTATAATCTCCTTTTTGCAAATAATCTACTAATTCGTATTTAGCATAGTATACTGATTGATTTTTAAATGATTCAAAATTATATGTTTGACCAAAATTTTCTTCTATCTCTATCCCTGTTGTAGCTTTTTCCTTAGAATCAGGTGGAATTCCTAATCCAAATTCCCATGCATATTTTGCTATAGAATTTAATCCTTCAATTCCTTTACCATTTAACATATACATTCTATAAGCAACTTCATAGAAATAATAGTTACAAGATACCTGTATTGCCTTAGCCACATCTGTAGGTCCATGAGTAGCACCACTAGTCTGATAAATTAAACATTTTGGGTCAAATGCCGGTCCAAATGTTTCAGGATGCTCTTTAAATACCCCCATATCCACTATTGTTTCACTTGGAGTAACTGCTCCTTCTTCAAGAGCAGCAATTGATGTTAATACTTTAAATGTTGATCCTGGCGGGATTTTTCCCATTGTTGCATAATTATAAAATGGTTTTGGATATAAATCATTAACATCTTCTCTATACCCATTCGCATCTTCTGGAAATAATTGATTAACACTTTTACTTAATCCCTTATTTTGTATTAATTGATTTGCAAAAGCTTCATAATCTGGTGAAAAATATTCTTTGGTTTCTTCTTCACTTACCGTTCCTGGTATTGTAAATACATTAGGATTATAGTTTGGATAACTAACTAAAGATAAAATCTTACCACTATTGACATCTACTGCAATTAAAGCACCTCTTGTTGCATTAGAATATCTTGATCCATCACTATCATAGTCATTCTCTCTTATATTCTTTATACCATCTGCAAAAGCATGCTCTGCTGCATATTGAATTTCACTATCTATTGTAAGATGAACATCATTTCCTGGATAAGATTGAAGCTTAAACAGTTCTTCTGTAACTCTACCTTGAGAATTTACCTTTACTGTTTTTCCACCTTTAACACCCTTTAATTGTTCCTCAAATGCTGACTCTATACCAGATTTACCTATTAAATCTGATGATACATCATATCCTCTTAATTCATACTTCTCACTTTGTGAACTATCAATAGATGACACATAACCTAAAGCCGAAGATGCTAATTCTTGATTAGGATAATATCTTACAGGCTCTAAATTAACATCTATTCCTGGCAATGAACTAAGCTTTTGATAAACTATAAAAGCAGTATCTTTTTTTATATTACTTGCTATTGTTACAGCTTTATAACCTTTAAAACTTTGCATTTTTATAGCATCTTTTATTACAATAAAGTTTCTAATATCCCTTAATGAATATCCATTTTGTAATAATATATCTGTTATTTCTTTTCCGCTCATTTTACTATATGCTGCACTTTGTTCCTTATTAGGACTCGGATCAACACACTTAATTAAATTATAAGCCTTGACTAAATAATAAAAAGTATCTTCTGGACTTATCTTAACTAATTCTTCATTTATTTTTTGATTTTGATTGTCATCAAGTTCTTCTACATCCTTGAAAAGAGTTTTGTGAAGTTCATCATTTAAACCTCTATCTCTTTTAAACCTAATTTCTTCATATTTTCTTGATTCTGCATCTGATGTTTTATACTCGAAGTAAATTTCATTATTATCATTTAATTTTAAATTTAAAGTATCTTGAAATTTTTCTCCATTTTCTTCTAATACTTTAAAAAGTTCTTTCATAGTTGAATAAAACACTTTATCTGCATCTGTAGTTTTAGTATATGTAAGAGTATATGTTTGTATATTAGTAGCTAATAAATTACCACTTTGATCATATATCTTTCCTCTTGGTGCTTTTTCCGATACGAATCTTGTCGAATTGGCATTAGCTCTTTCTTTATAATTATCATAATTTAACACTTGAAGATATATAAGCTTTATAGTAATAGCTCCAAAGATAATAAACATTATTATACTCAAAATAGTATACCTTGAAATTTTCTTTTTCTTTGTTGGCTTATTTACTATCATTTAAACCTCCATGGTCTTTTTTTATATTCCTCATCTGGAATTTTCATAATTAGCTTATATACAAAAAACATAATTATAGAATTGTATAATGCCATTCCTATACCTTTGAATAGTTCCATATCTATTCTTAAAAAATAGCATATTATAAATATTCCCATATATTTAAAAACAGTTATTAAAAACATAGAAATTATGGGAATTAACTTTTTAGTTTTAAATATATTTTCACCAATTATACTTGCAAAAAGACATAATAATAAATTTAATATAGAATTTATTCCAAAAACATTAAAGAAAAATAAATCCTGTAGTATTCCACTTACCGATCCTATAAAGACTGCCTTTTCTCTTCCATATACAAGTGAGTATGCAATAGCAAAAGTAAGTAATATGCTTGGATATACCCCATGTATAGAAAAGAACGGAATTAAAGAATTATCCAATATAGCTAATCCTATAGATATTAAAATAACTATTAATTTTTCCATACTAAAACCCCTAATATTTTATTTCTCTTGTGTCTTTAGGAGATACAATAAATAATTCTTCTAGCTTATTAAAATCTACATAAGGTTTTACAACAGCACTCTTCATAACTTTTATCTTATCTTCGTCAACATGAGTAACTTCCCCTATTTTAATTTCTTTAGGATAAATCAGTCCAACACCTGATGTAATTATTACATCACCCTCTTTTACTTCTGAATCAATTGGTAAATTGTATACCTTAGCTAAATTTCTATTTTTATTATCTTTATATCCTTTTAAGTATCCAGTTGATTCTCTAGTACTTTCAACCATAACGCTTACAGCTATGTTTTCATTGATCAATGATTGAACTATACTCCAGTTACTTCCTACTGATGTTACTTGACCTACAAGACCTTGTGCAGCCATAACAACCATACCTTTTTTTATACCTTCATTTTCGCCCTTATTAACTATATATCCATCTAAAAAATTTCCACCGCTATATCCGATTATATCGCATCCTATATAATTGTAATTGTTATTTTGCTCTGCAAAATTTACAATTGATCTTAATCTTTTATTCTCTTCTTCTAAATCTGAATATTGTATAAGTTTACTTTTAAGTTCTTCATTTTCTACTGTTAGCTTTTTACTTTGATCTTTAACTTCTGAAAAATTTAAAAAGAAATCTAAAGTTTCTTTCACTCTGTTTGTAGCCTTATAAATAAGCGTTTGAGCTGGTTTCAACGCATTACTAGCACCATTTTCAATAACAGTTTTATTCTCTCTCTTGACTGTATAAACTATAAGTCCTAAAAATGTAACTGACAGCACTATAATAGTTACTGCCAGTTTGTTTTTAAGAAATTTCATTTACTAACCTCTTTGATCTTTGCTTATCTTATCAAAATCTTCTAGAGCTTTACCAGCGCCTAAAACTACACAATCAAGAGGTGCCTCTGCTATATGTACAGGCATATTTGTTTCTTCATTTATTAAAATATCCAAGCCTTTTAATAAAGCTCCCCCACCAGCTAACATGATTCCTTTATCCATAATATCTGCTGCTAATTCTGGTGGTGTTTTTTCTAGTGTTGTTTTAATTGCTTCAATAATAGCACATACTGGCTCTCTTAAAGCTTCTCTTATTTGAGATTCTGTAATTTCTATTACTTTAGGTAAACCACTTATCATGTCTCTACCTTTTATTTCCATAGTTCTATCATCATTATTAAATTCAACTACTTCACTTACTTTATCACTTTCTTCATCAGATTCACTTGCAGCTTCAACATTTACTGAATTATTAAGCTTTTTACTTACGTGAGCTGAACCTATCTCCATTTTAACTTGTTCTGATGTTCTTTCACCAATCATTAAATTAAATTCTTTCTTAATATAAGAAATTATTGCTTGATCTAATTCATCTCCAGCAACTCTTAATGATCTGCTTGTTACTATACCACCTAATGATATAATAGCGACTTCAGTTGTTCCTCCACCAATATCTACTATCATACTACCTGTTGGTTCACTAACTGGTAATCCTGCGCCGATAGCTGCTGCCATTGGTTCTTCCATTAATATAACGTCTCTTGCACCCGCTAATTTAGTAGCTTCTTCGATTGCTCTTTTTTCTACCTCTGTAATTCCTGATGGATAACAAACTATTATTCTTGGGCTCTTAAATGCATTTTTAGTAGAAACTTTTTCTATTAATTTCTTTAGCATTGTTTGAGCTACATCAAAGTCTGCAATTACTCCATCTCTTAAAGGTCTTATTGCAACTATATTTCCTGGTGTTCTTCCTATCATAAGTTTAGCTTCTGAACCTACTGCTAGTGGTTTTCTAGTTATATTGTTCATTGCTACAACAGAAGGTTCTCTTAAAACTATTCCTTTTCCTTTTGCAAATACTAAAGTGTTTGCTGTTCCTAAATCTATTCCCATATCTTTTCCAGATCCAAAAAATGCCATTGTATTTTTCCCCTTTCAATTTTCAATTATACAAATCCTTTTTCTTTTAAGCTTATAAAATTATTTTTCCCAATTATTATATGATCAAGCAATTCAATCCCCATGATTTCACCACACTCTTTTATTCTAAGAGTTATATTTTTATCTTCCTTGCTGGGTGTGGGGTCTCCTGAGGGATGATTATGAGCTATTATTATTTTTGCACTACTTTTATTTATTGCTTCCTTAAAGATTTCTCTTGGATGGACGATAGATGTATTAAGACTACCTTTGAATACATCTTTTGTGCCAATAACAATATTTTTAGTATTTAAAAATATTACCTTTAATATTTCTTGCTTTAATAAACTCATTTCTCCATTAATTAATGTCGCTAAATCATTAGGACACATAATTTTTACATCTCTATCTACTGATTTAAATGTTCTAAATCTTTTAAAAAGTTCAGCTAAAGCTAGTATTTGAGAAGCTTTGCCTTCTTTTATTCCCTTTATTGATGTTATATCATCTAAACTTGCTTCTAAAATTCCATCTAACCCTTGAAATTCTGATAATAACCTATTGCTAAGTTGAAGCACATTTTCACCTTTAGTACCGGTTCTAAGTATTATTGCTAATAATTCAGAATTATTTAAAGTATCCGCTCCATACGATAATAACTTCTCTTTAGGTCTTTCACTTTTAGGTATATCCTTAATTTTAAGACTATTTTCCATAAATACTCTCCTCTTAATATTTTGGATACCCCATCCCTTAATACTATATAGCTTCTTCAAGCATAGTTTTCAATTTATTTAAAGGAAGTCCTACAACATTATAGTAACATCCTCTAATTTCTTTAACAAAAATTCCACCTATACCCTGTATTCCATAGGCTCCTGCCTTATCTAAAGGTTCCTTGGTTTTTATGTATTTTCTAATCTCATCGTCATTCATCTTTGAAAAAACAACCTCTGTAGCAACGCTATCTTTTAATACTAAATCTTTTTTAGTGTTAATAACTACTACTCCTGAATATACCTTATGGCTTCTTCCTTGAAGTAATTTAATCATATTGAATGCATCTTCTTCATCTTTAGGTTTTCCAAGTATCTTATCATCTAATGTAACTATAGTATCTGCTGATATTATTATAGCATCTTCTTTTATCTTATCTTTAATGCTCATTGCTTTTCCTAATGCTATACTTTGAACATACTCATCAACTGAGTTTTCAAAAATCACTTTTTCTTCATCAAAATCACTAACCATTATATCAAAATCATCACATAATCTAATTAGTAATTCTTGTCTTCTTTGTGATGCAGATGCCAATATTACTTTCATATAATCACATCCCTTTAATAACTATCATCAAATAAATATCTCTTATTTATAATAATTATAGACATATTACATATTTTTAATAATTAAAATATATAAGGTGTAGTAATTGTGACGACTTACTACAGTCACTTACTACACCAATATAGTTTATCATTTAACTAGTTCTTAAACAAGTACGTTAAAGCAACTTGTAACACTTTTATAAAAATTTAATTTTATTGTAATAATTATTCTATTGCATATTTTTTAATCTTTCATAAAAGTATTTTAAGTATTCATTTACATTATTTTTATTTAATTCATCTGGTAAATTATTTATATAATCACTGATTTCTTTTAAACTATTATTTGTATCCAAGTTCTCTTTTTTTGTAATATTTAAACACCAAGTTTTATAATCAGATGTTTTTACACTTTTTACATTTTCATCTTCTAATGTGCTATTTATCTTTAAAAATGCATTTATAAGTTCTGCAACTTTATTTTGTTCTAAATTTTCTTTAGATATACTAAATTTAATTTTCACAGCATTTATTCCTTGAGATATTAAATTTTCCAATTGTTTTTCACCATCTTTTTTAGAATACAATCCTATAACAACTCTATAATGACCTTCTTCTTCAATAATGTAAGAATTATATTTAGAAGGTATTGTTCTCATTGCTGCATCTGCATTGTCTTTGTTGGAATAATATCCAAATTGTAGTGCTATAAACTCTTGATCTGAAACAACATTTTCTTGTTGATTGAATGAACTAATATCTAATTTCCCCTTAAATATGAATTTACTAAAATACATTCCCATTAAAATTGATAATAAAGCTATTATTAATATTATAAATATAAGTTTCATCTTTCCATGTTTTTTATATTCATATCTAGTATACTTCATAAAATACCTCCTAAAATTAAATTATGTAAAATATATTAATTATATTTGTAATAATATATTTATTGTTAACTTTACATTTATATGAATTATGTTAGGTATTTTATTTTATAAATTTTACTTACGATATCTTATTTAATATAAGTAAATCTGATGTTTCATATTTACTATCTTCAAAAAAGTTTTTTGCAATTCTTAATTTATTGAATCCAGAGTTATTCCAAAACTTAACTGCCCTCTTATTTTTTGAATTTACACCAACTTTGAAACACTCTATACAATATTTACTCTTAAAATATTGCAAAATTTCTATTAACATATTTTTTCCAAGCCCTTTGTTTCTAAATCTTGAATCTATTAAATATAGCCATATGAATAGCTCTGATTTTTCTTGTAACTCTAATCTGCCTTTAAACACACCATAAATCTCATTATCTTTTTCTATTTTTAAAAATAGTTCTTCTTCTGTTAAATAATATTCTAAAAATCTTCTGAAAAATAATTGTTGGTCTAAAGAAAATAAATCAACACTGAATTTGTCATTTAAAATTATCCATTTATTTAATCTATCTATGTCACTCTTTTTTACACTAGTTATTTCAAAATCTTCATAATAAAACTCAACATCTACCAATACATATATCCCCTCTTTCAATTAGTTCTAGATATTAATTACTTATTAAGTAATAATTCTTTATTAATCCATATTTATCCTTTATTAAATATAAATATTTGTTACGTTATTTGAAATGATAATTTATTTTTAAATTTGGCTCTATTTTAAATCTATGTTGATATACATGATAGATAAATATTGTATATTAATTTTTTTGAACTTACTCAGCCATTGTACCTGAGTTTAGCTTCTTTTAGTTTTAACAAAAATAAGGTATATAATAAAATTTTATAATCTTATTACATACCTCTAATATATAAATTTAAAATCAAATTTATAATATATTATAATCTTATTACATACCTCTAATATATAAATTTAAAATCAAATTTATAATATATTATTATCTTATTTCTTTTAATACCTCTAATAAATAACTCCATACTCTTTCTACAGAAGAAATACTCATATGTTCATTTGGAGTATGTGCATCAAATATATCTGGTCCAAAACTTATCATATCTAAGTCTCCTAATTTTTCTTTAAATAATCCACATTCTACACCAGCATGAATTGCCACAACTTCTGCTTCTTCATTATACATTTCTTTGTAAACATCTTTACAAATTTCTCTTATCTTAGATTCTTCTTTATATTGCCACTCTGGGTATCCAGCTGTATTAGACACAGTTCCGCCTAAAATTTCAGTTAAACATTTTATTCTTAAAACTATTTCTCCTCTTAAAGAAAATACAGAACTTCTAACTGCACTATCATATTCTACATGATCTTCTTTTGTTGTAAGAACTCCTATGTTAGTTGAACTTTCAGTTAAACCTTCAATATCAGAACTTACTGTATTTATTCCATTAGGATATAAGTATAAAAGATTTATTACATTTTCTGTACTTTTCTTTGAAAATACTTTTTCTATATTTTCTTTTAATTCTTCTATTTCTAATTGAATATTAGGATCTTTAACTCTAAATTCATTTTTAAACTCATCTCTTAATGTAGATATTATATTTAAAAATTCTTTTTCCTTATCAGCATCTATTAATAATTCTGCAATTGCTTCTCTTGGTATAGCATTATTCTTAGATCCACCGTTTAATGATACTAAATTCAACTCCATTTGGTTAAGTATATTTTTTAATACTCTTCCTATAAGTTTATTAGAATTTCCTCTTCCCAAATGTATATCAGATCCTGAATGTCCTCCACTCAAACCCTTTATTACAACTTTGAAAGCTTTTTTGCCTTCTTTAATATTTTCCCATTGTACATCTAAAGTAGATTTTGTTCTTATCCCTCCAGCACAACTTACTAATAATTTACCTTCTTCTTCAGAATCTAAATTTATTACTATTTTTCCATCTAAGCATCCTGACTTTAAAGCCATAGCTCCACTCATACCTGCTTCTTCATCACTTGTAAGTAAAACTTCTATTGCTGGATGTTCTAATGTATTATCTTCTAATATTGCCATTGCATATGCTACTGCAATACCATCATCAGCGCCAAGTGTTGTACCACTAGCATAAATAAAACCATCTTTTTCTACTAATTCTATAGGATCTTTAGTAAAATCATGCACTTTTTCGTTATTTTTTTCACAGACCATATCCATATGACCTTGTATTATTACCTTAGGAGATTTTTCATATCCTGGTGATGCTGGCTTTTTTATAATTATATTTAAGGCATCATCTTGAATTGCTTCTAATCCTAGGTCTTTCCCGAAATTAAATAAATAATCGCTTATTTCCTTCTCATTCCCTGAACCTCTAGGTATCCTAGATATTTCATTAAAGTAATAAAAAACTTTTTCACAATTAATTTGTTGAAATTTTCTCATAATTATTCTTTCCTTCCTAAATATGTGATAAAATTAACATATGTACTAATTAAGCTTAGTATTAAAATTAAATAAATTGTATTATTTATTAATTTTATCATAAAACTAAATTAATATTATAGAATTTAGCTAATTTTATTATTGAGCTTTAATATTACATAAATACAAAAAGGTATTAAAATTTATAGGAGAGGTGTTTATATGCAAAAAACTAAAATGATTTTTACTATTGGACCTGCAAGTGATAATGAGGAGACTATTAGAAAATTTATAGGAATCGGAATGAATGCTGCAAGATTAAATTTTTCGCATGGTACTTATGAATCACACAGAGAGAAGATAGAATTAATTAAAAAAGTAAGAGAAGATATGGGAACTCCTACTGCAATAGTCTTAGACATAAAAGGACCTAAGATAAGAACACATAACTTTGTAAATGATGGCGTAGAATTAAAAACTGGTCAAGAATTCTGTTTTATATGCGGAGATGAACTTCTTGGTGATGAAGAAAGATGTTCTATTACTTATGAAGAACTTTATAAAGACATACAAATTGGCGGAGAAATTCTTGTTGATGATGGTCTTTTAAGATTCAAAGTTATTTCTGTTGAAGGTAAATCTATTAGATGTGCTGTAACTGTTGGTGGAATGATTAAAAATCACAAAGGTGTTAATGTTCCTAATGTAATAATAAGACTACCTTCAGTAACAGAAAAAGATATAGCTGATATAAAGTTCGGTTGTGAAATGGGTGTAGACTTTATTGCAGCATCTTTTATAAGAAAAGCTAGTGATGTAGCTGATGTAAAGAAAATACTTTCTGAAAACAATGGAAAACATATTAAAGTAATAGCTAAAATTGAAAATCAAGAAGGCGTAGATAACATAGACTCTATAATAGAGCAAACTGATGCAGTAATGGTAGCTAGAGGAGATATGGGAGTTGAAATTCCAATTCAAAAAGTTCCTATAATTCAAAAAATGATAATTAGAAAATGTAATGATGCAGGAAAATTCGTTGTAACAGCAACTCAAATGCTTGATTCAATGATTAGAAACTCTTTACCAACTAGAGCTGAAGCAAGTGATATTTGTAATGCTATATTTGATGGAACTGATGCTATCATGTTAAGTGGTGAAAGTGCTTCTGGAAATTTCCCAATTGAAGCTGCTACAACAATGTCTGAAATTGCACAGGAAGCAGAAGCTCATTTAGATTATGCTCACTTAACAGCAAGATTAAGAGAACCATCTCTTACTGATTATGCTGGTGCAATAAGTTATACAGCTTGTAGAACTTCAAATTTATTAAATGCAGCTGCAATAGTAGCTGCTACTAAAAATGGTGCTACAGCTACTATGATTTCAAGATATAGACCAAAATCTCCTGTTATAGCAATAACTCCTTACGAACAAGTAAGAAGAAGTTTAGCTTTAACTTTTGGTGTATTACCAATGCTTTGCGAAATGTATAATACTACTGATGAAATCTTAGTGGAAGCTAGAAGATCAGTGTTTGAATTAAATTTTGCTTTACCAGGTGATGATATTGTAGTTGCTGCTGGAATGCCAACAACTCAAACTGGTGGAACAAATATGTTAAAAATAGAGAAATTATAATATTTATTTTAAAATTTAAAATACTTTAAAACTCAAATAAGCTGTTTCAACATACAATATTCCTTGTATGTGAAACAGCTTATTTAAATCTATGTATTAATATATGTATAAGCAAAGTAGACTGAGTAATTGAACTTAGGAATACTAAAATAACTATAGTCCCATTTTAGCTTGCTCCCAATATAAAATTGAGACAAGCAGTAAATGTGACAATATTTATTAAGTATTCTCAAAATCCAATTACAATGCTACTTTGCCTATTACATATATGAATACACATTTAAAACATAGCCTTACTATTTTTTTAACTATTCATGTGTACAATATATAAATTTTCATGTATCATACATAATAATATTATTCAAATTTAAAATCCTTAAATAATTCTCCTAATGATACTCCATCTTCTTCATCTACATATTGTAAATATTCTTTACTAGTTTCTACTGCATCTTTTATACTTAAAGATAATCTCTTACCTTCCTTGTTAAAGTCTAATACCTTAACTTTTACCTTTTGATTTAATTCCAATACGTCAGATGGTTTAGCAATATTTTCATCAGTTATTTCTGAAATATGAACTAATCCTTCTATTCCTTCAAATATTTCAACAAACGCTCCAAACGAAGCAAATTTTACAACTTTACCTTCAAATATCATTCCTGACTTAATTTCATTTGTATGTAAAGTCCAAGGTTCTTTATTTATATCTTTTAATACTAAAGATAATTTTTGTTTTTCTACATCAACAGAACCTATATATACTTCAACTTTGTCATTTTCCTTTACTACTTCTTCTGGCCTATTTACTCTATTCCAAGATAAATCTGATATATGAACTAATCCTTCTACTCCACCAATATCAACAAAAGCACCATATTTAACTAACTTCTTAACTACTCCTGTTCTTTTTTCTCCTTCTTTTAAAGAATTCCATATAACTTTTCTATTCTTTTCATATTCTTCATTTTCAATTGCTTTTCTTGATGCAACTATTTTGTTATTTCTAAAGTCTAGTTCTATTATTCTAACTTCTAATTCTGTATTCTTTAATGTACTTAAATCTATCATACTTCTTGATGCTAATGAAGCTGGGATAAATACTCTTATATTACCATAATAAGAAATAAGTCCACCTTTAATTTCATCTTTTACATATACTTTAACATTTTTTTCTTCCTTAAAAGCTTTTTGTAATTGTTCTTTTTCTTTAATAACTAATGCCTTTATAAGTGATAGCTTAACATAGCCTTCACCATCGTTTGGAGATATAACGTATACATCTATTTCGTCATCAACTTTAAGTACATCCATAGGATTTTTATCATCTATTGATACTTCTTCTTTAGCTATTAATCCATCAAATGCATAATTTATATTTACTACTACTTCCTTTTCATTAACTTCTAAAACTTTTCCTTTTAGTATTTGACCTTTATTTATTCTTTTCACATCATATTCTTCTAAAAAACTTTTCATAGTATTATCTGACATTTAACCACTTCCTTAATATTATTTAGCTATCCTTTTAATACTTGTTAATATTTAATGTATAGCCAATCACTTAAAACATCTAATAAACTAGAGCTTAATTAATATAATTTTAATCTATTAATCTAATTTATACAAGAATTCACCCATTTTAATTATGTGTTTATATATTCAATAAGTGAAGTGGCATTATAATTTTTGATTTTACTCTTAAATTTTAAAGAGTTATAATATAACTCTTTAAAAGCTTTTATTTATCATTAAATGTTAGATATATAGAGATATAAAGAGTTAATTGATTTTATTTTTCTCTACTTAACATTTTTAGTTGTTTTTCCATATTGTGTAGTCTAGATATTTTATCTATAATAAAGCTATAATCTTTTAGGGGGTGCTCACTATTTTTAAGATTAAGAAAAAACATATATTTACTATATTATTAGTTTTTTTATTTAGCATTTCCAGTTTGCCATTAGAACTTATATCTAATGTAAACCATAATACTAATAATAATTTAATTGCTTACGCAGATAGTAATATAGATGCCAGTATATTGAGCTCAACAAGCACTAACTTGTTAGCTAAGTCTGGTGGTAAGAGTTCCAGTGGATCTAGATCAACCAGTAAGAGTTCTAGTAGTTCAAAATCTAGCAGTAAAAGTTCCGGAAGCTCTAGCGGATTTAAATCAGGAAATTTTAACAGTTCTTCAAGTAAATCTTCTAGTGAAAGTAACAAAAATACCACTGATAAGAGTGCTGAAGGATTTAAATCAGGAAGTTTTTCTGACACAAAAAATAATAGTAATACAAATTCTTCAAACATAGATAAAACAACTAATGATTCCAATGAAACTAGCAGTGGTGCTTCAAAAGGATTTAGCAGTGGATCATATTCTTCTACTAATAATCCAAATGATTCAAATTCATCCAGCACAAATAGTAGTACGCAGAAGGATGAATCAAAAACATATATACCATCATCAAGTTCAGGGGGACTTGGCTGGTATGGAGGTTCTAGATTTTTTAGACCTATGTATTTTGGATCACCTTCAAGCTTAATAATTAATGCTTTAGTATTAGCACTAATGTTCTTTGTAATTTTAATGTTAATAAAACTTTATTTAAGAAGAAAAAGATAATAATAGATAATAATAAAAAATATTTAGGAGGCATTTTTATGGGAGTTTTTTCAAGAATATCAAATATGTTTAAGGCAAAGGTAAATAATACTTTAGATGAAATGGAAAATCCAATAGAATTATTAGATCAAAAATTAAGAGAAATGGAAGAACAACTTAGTAAAGCTAAATTAAATTCTGCACAAATCTTAGGAAATGTTCATGAAATAGAAAAGAACATGAATGATGCAAAGAAACAATCTGAAGATTTTGAATCAAAAGTAAAACTTGCTTTATCTAAAGGTGATGAAGAGTTAGCTAAAAAAGCTTTATCTAGAAAAATGGAAATTGATAAAAAATATGATTCTTTAAAATTAAGCTATGATAATTCTAAGGTTCAAGCTGATGCATTAAAGAAAAGCTTAAAGGAATTAGAAGAAGAAATAACTAAAACTAGAAACTATAGAGATGAAGCTGCTGCTAGGTATTCTAACGCTCAAGCTTCAGAAAAAATAAATGAAGTATTAGCTAATGTACAAACTAAAAATAATTCAATACAAATTGATAATATAGAAAGAAAAATTCAAAGAACCGAATCTCGTGCAAAAGGTTTAAGTGAATTAAAAGATTTAGATGATTTTGATAGCCAATTTGAAAAATTAAATGAGGTTGATTTAGACCTTGAATTAGAAAAATATAAAGATAATAAATAGGTGATTTCATATGAGTAAAGATTTAGATTTTATTAATGATGAGAAGAAGTACTGGGGAAAAATTTATACTGATATAGCTTATTCTATAAGTGAAAATGCATCATTTCTCTCTAAAGAAAAATTAAAAAACAGAAAATATTATGTTAAATCTTCTGTATTAAAAGATTATATTAAACTTTTAGATTCTACTGAATTAGATTGTAAAAAAGGTGGATTATTTAAATTATTTAAATCCAATAGTGCTTTAGATAAAGTAAGCAACTTTAAAACTGAAAACAGACAATCATTCAAAGAATTGGAGAATTGCAGTAAATGTACTTGTTTAAATTGTACTTTTGATTGTAAATTTAAATCATGCACAAGCTGTAGATTTGGATCTTATATTAAATCATGTGATAAAGAAAAGATTAATGTTAGAAAACATGATAACTTCATTATTGATTTAACAAATAATGATAGTGGTAATTCATCTAAATATAAAGTTTTAGCTACACTTGAAAATTGTATTAATGAAAATCAATATATAATACTAGAAAACATATCTTCATCTAATGATAAATTAGTATTATACTACTATCCCGAAATAAGAGGAGATTCTTATGGAGAGATTACTGATGTAGATGAATTTGATTTTATAGTTGAAACTTATCAAAACGCTGATTATTAAAGATGTAATTTTAGTAGACTATGTTTTAGTATAGTGTTGATATATACATAAGCAAAGTGGACTGAGTAATTGAACTTAGGAATACTAAAAATGATTATAGTCCCATTTTAGCTTGTTCCCAATATAAAATTGTGACAAGCAGTAAATGTGAATATTAAAAGGAAACTCGACTTCGCTGAGTAAGTTCGAAAATATAAATATAAAATTTAGGTTCTCACTTAACTATTCTCAAAAGCCCAATTACAATGCCACTTTGCCTATTGTATATATCAACATATATTTAAAACATAGTCAATTATTAGAACAATAAAGCTGTATTGAATTAATTTCAATACAGCTTTATCATTTATACTATTTCTTTTTTATTTTTTATTTCATTGTTTTTCTTTATTTCGTTAAAGCAATAATTTATTATATCACTTCTCTTTATTATTCCTATAAATATTCCATCATCATCAACTACTGAGACAAAATTCTGACTTATAGCTAATGATATTAAGTTCTCTATATCAGCATTAATAGAAACAGATTTATGAGATATTCTTCGGCTTATATCACTTACATTTACACATTCAGTATTCTTAAAATTTAGGTCAGGAGTATTCTTTAATTTCCATAATAAATCTCCTTCTGTTAATGTTCCAACATACTTTCCTTCTTTATCAATAAGTGGAATAGCTGTGTATCCGTATCGCTCCATCTTCTCCATAACTTGTCTCATTGTTGCATCTTCGCTTTCATATACGACTTCATTTTTTGGAGTAAGAAAAAATGCTATATTCATAACAAAATCCTCTCTTGTACTAATATTATTTACTCTTGTATACTTATATTTTAACATATTTTTATAAAAAAATCTTTAATGAAAACCTTTATTTGCATGAATTTAATTTCTCCAATTTATAGTAATAATTTAGATAAGCCTCTTCTTTAAGTATAGTATTTACTTCATTGTAGGCATTTTCACCTTGAAGTGTTCTTTTAACTATTAACTCACTCAGTATCTTATTATTACATTTAGGACAAATACCTATTGATACAAATCTCCAATTTAATAACTTAAAATTTTCTTTTAAATCTATTTTTTTGTTACACTTAGGACATCTTATATCTAATTTCTCTTCATCTATATCTATATTTTCTAAATCTTTTACGTGTATTGCAGGCATACTATATATATCATTTATTATATAATTTTTAACTATTCTAGAATTGTATATGTGCTTAAATACAAGTAAAGTATATTCAGCATCATTTAATGCATCATGAAGTTTTGTATTATCAACTTTAATTTTCAATTCATCTAATGCACTTTTTAAGCCCATTGCTTTCTTATGTCCTAAAATCTTAGTTGAATATTCTTGTAAATCTAAATACTCCTTTATCCAACTTAAATCAGTATAATTATGATAATTAGAATTTATTATAATTTCAGCAATATCATCCTTAGCCCATGAACATATAATATCCCCATCTTCAATCATATTCTTTAGCTTATCCATGCCTTGTTTAAATGTTATTCCTTCTCTTTTTAAAGTATCCATAGTTATCTTTGTTATATTCGTTACTATTGGATTCATTACAGGAAACACAGATGGCTTTATATATTCTCTCATTTCAGCCACTTGTTTCATATACTTATCAACTTTTATAGCACCAATCTCTATAATTTCATTTTCTAAATTTATATTTTCTAATTCTTTATGTTTATCAAAGAAATCTTCTTCATATTTAGTTATATTTTTTAAATTATTAAATTCTAAATCAATTATTACATACCCCATACCCAAATCCTCTCTTAATACAATGCTTCTGGTTAAAAACTAATTAATATTTTAGTATAAAAATATGCCCTATACTAAAATATCAATTATCTTTAGGACATAAAATGCTTTTTATATACTACATGAAATCTATTCCTGCTAATTTCATTAAATTAATAGCATTTTGAGTCTCACTCTTTCCCCTTCTAAGTATATAATCAAATTTTATTTTATCATCTTCATAAAATTCTCTAAAATTATAATTTATTATTTTATTATCTTCTTTTTCTAAATCACATAATTCTAAATCATGAGTTGAGACAAGTCCTATAGCACCGTATTTTATTAATTGATTTATTAATACAGTAGCTCCAGTATGCCTATCTCTAGAATTAGTTCCTTTAAATATTTCATCTAAAAGGAAAAATACTTTTTCTCCTCTTTTACAAGCTTCTATAAGTATCTTTATTCTTAAAATTTCTGCATAAAATGAAGAAATACTTTCTTCTAAACTATCTCTTGTAGTGATGCATGTATATAAACTCATTATTCCACAGTTAAACCTTTTTGCACATACAGGAGCTCCTATATAACTTAATAACAAATTACAACCTATGCTTCTTAAAAATGTACTTTTTCCTGACATATTTGAACCTGTAATTAATGCAACCTTTTGAATTCCATTTAAAGAGAAACTATTTTTTACTGCTTTATGTCCTATTAAGGGATGACCAATCTCTTCTCCATATACTTCACTAGTATCTAATATATTAGGATATACCCACTCTTCATTATCAAATGCTATATTAGAAATACTATTTAATGCATCAAATTCATTCATTACATTAAGCCATTCCATTAACCTTAATCCATTAGTTTTTCTCCATTTTTCTAAATTATTCATTATAAATACATCTGAAAAAAATAATATATTTATTACTAAATAATATGCATTATAAGAACTATCTCCTATCCATTCTACTAAATTAGTTAGTTTTTTCATTTCTTTCTTACAACTAACTTCTTCATGAGATATCTTATTTTTTAGTTCCTTTAAATATTCTGAATTAAAATTTTCATTTTCTATTAATTCTAATATTTCGCTATATCCATTAATATCTTGTTTTATATTGTTAAATAGTAGTATGTCTTTATTTATTGATTTTGTTAACATTTTAAGTACAACAAAATCAATCATAAATACTAATATAACAAATGACCAAGGTAATATAGTACTTAGTGCTAAAAATATTGATACAAAATTAGTCACTATAAAAATACAGCTAATAATTATATTTATTTTGTTTACTTTGCTTTTCTCTTTACCCCAACTAATTAAATCATTCAAATTAAATTTAGATGATTTGTTCATTAAACCTTTTACTATAAATTTTTGTCTCCATTGAACTTTTGAAGATAGCTCTTTTATAGATTCCTGTCTTATTAGTATATCGTTTTTATTTATATTTTGTTCAATACTTAATATTTGTACTAATCTCTTTCTACCACCAGATGTAACTGTAGAATTTATAAATTGAAAAAGAGAATTAGGTCCAAATATATTTAAATCATTTATAAATTTATGTTTATAATTTAAGTATTCCTCACCATTATCTTTAAACTTTTTAAAATCTCCATTTATTCTATCAATACCTTTTTGATTCATGTCTATTAATATATCTGCAATATTTTTGTCTCTTAGCTTACTTGAATGAAATAGTGCTGCAATTATAAACATAATCAGAAACATGGTAGTTGTAAATATTATTGCTATATAATTATTTGCCTTATATAATAAATAATCAATTATTAACATAAAAAGAACTATTACTAACCTAATAACACTTATAATATTTATTTTTTTTAATAATGACTCTCTTTTTGTTATATTTTCTTTTAAAGTACTTTTATAAAATTCCTTTGAATTGCTCATATTATCTCCCTCTTATTATTAGTAATAATATACTAATTTTAACATATATATTGCCATTTCATAAAAAAATCATAAATAAAATTTATGTATAATTAAAAAAGTGAACCTAATTGGTTCACTTTTTATCTACTTACTTAAAGAATTATATATCTTATCTAAATTATTTTTCATAGCGTCTAAATAACTCATATCATCTTCATTTGATTCTAATGTATATATAGGAACTACCTCTGCACCAACTTCTGATGCTAATGTCTCTGAAACTTTTGGACTTGCTAAAGATTCAGAAAAAATAACTTTTATATTATTTTCTTTACAGAAATTAACCAAATTTTCCAATTCCTTAGGAGTAGGTTCACCCTCTCCATATAAATTTTCAACTGATTTTTGAGATAACCCAAAATCCCTACATAAATAACCAAAAGCAGCATGACCTGTTATAAAATCTTTTTGGCTTAACTCATTAAACTTAGCTGAGTATTCATCATATAAACCTTGTAATTCTTCTTTAAATTTATTATAGTTTGCTTCATATGTATCCTTATTTGCTTCATCCAAACTTATAAGTGAATTTTTTATATTTTCACATTGTTTTTGTACTTGTATTAAACTTAACCATGAATGAGGATCTACTAGTTCTCCCTCTTTTCTAACATCAATGCCATCGCTTGAATTTACTTTTAATACTTTATCATCAGAAACTACATTATTAACAGAATCAATCCAATGTTCCATTCCTAATCCATTATAAATAAAAATATCACTATTCATAAGCTTTTCAAAATCTTTAGTCTTTGGTTCATAATCATGTGGTTCCATATTTTCAGGAACTAAACAAGTAACCTCAATTTTATCTCCGCCTATTTTTTCAGTGAATTCCTTTAATGGATATATTGAAACCATAACCTGTAACTTTTTACTCTCATCATTTACTTTATTAGATTCATTCGTTGAATTTGAATTAGAACATCCAATGATAAATAAACTCATTAGAATGCATGATAGTGTTAAAAAAAATCTTTTTTTCATTAAGTCCTCCTATTTGCATATGATTTGCATTTGCAAATATAATTTTAATTTATTTTCTTATACTTGTCAAACTATAATATAATTATTAACTTAATTCGATTAAATTATAATCATATGAAATATTATCTAAAATATTCTTTTCTATTGTTTGGCATGTAAAAAATATTACTTGATTAAAATCTTCTTTTATTAATAGCTTTAATGCTCTTTCTCTTCTATTATCATCATATTGTATAAATGCATCATCTAAAAATATAGGCACTTTCTTATTTTTAAACAGCATATTTATAAATGATAATCTTAGCGATAGATATAACTGATCCTTAGCTCCATTACTTAATATTTCTGAATCAAATAATACGCTATTATCCCTCACCTTTAACTTATAGTCCTCAGATATTTTAACATCTTTATAATTTTTTAATGTTAAGAAATTAAAATTTTTTAATACTTCATTGTTCAACTTAGGTCCTATATTGCTTCTTAGTTCTTTAAATGATTCTTGTAATTTTAAAGAAGCTACTTCTAAAGCCTTAAATTCTTTTTCACACTTTAAAATTTTTTCCTGAGCATCATATAATTCTTCTTCTATCTCAGCTATTGCTCGTTTACCTAAATATCGTTTTTCTATAAGATGTTCTAAATCTTTTATTTCTTTTTCTATTTTTAATAACTTGTTAGAACTTTTTTTTATTTCTTTTTCTATATCTTCTTCTGATTTATAAGAATAGCTTAAATCATCAGGTAATATATTTTTAATTTCTTTTTTGATTTCTTCTATATTCCTATCTTTTAAAAGCACCTTATATGTTTCTTCTACACTATTAAGATTACTTTTTACTTCCATTATTTTATTAACTTTATCCTTATACTCTTTAATTTTTATATGAAAATCTAATATATCAATATTTTCAAATTCCATTCCTTTTGTCTTTTCTCTTAAATCTTCTTCTTTATGCTTTAGTTGAAAATCTATTTCTTTTAGTTCTAATGCTAATGAACTAATTTTATATTCCATTGGTAATAACTCTTTTTTAAATTTACTATATATATTTACTTTATTTATTGTTTCTTCTATGGAATTACACTCTAATAATTTAAATAATGATTCTAGTACTTTCTTATTTTTATTATATTTATTATTTAATTCTTCTATATTAAAATCATTAATTTCTTTAACTTTAGAGTTTATAGATGCATAAATATTATCCTTATAGATTTTATATGAATCATATTGTGATAATTGCTTTATTAAATTCTCATAATCCTTACAATTAATTTCATTCATATGCAAATTCAATTTTTCTTCATATTGTTCTACTTCATTTTTTAGCTTTTGTATGCTAAGTTTATTTTTTTCTTTAATAGAAGCTTCCTTCATTATTAGTGAATACTTTAAATAGACTTTAGTCAAAATAGCTAGTAAAGGTACTGTTAAGATATCTATTATAAAGTTCTCTTTAAAAATACCTATAAATAAAACTACTAAAAACAAAGCAAACAATACATAAATAAAAATCATCTTATTCTTAATATTTTTTATAGAGCACCTCTCATTGTTTGATGAGTATAATTCTAATTTATATTTTAGTTCTTTTAATTTATCTTTATATAAATTAATATTTTCCTCTATATCCTCTCTATATTCAGCTATATATTCCAAATTCCTCATTTTATTAGATCTAATATTTAAATCATTTTTAAAAGTTTCTATAGAATTTTCTATAGACTCAACTTTATATAATTTCTCCTTTAAATTTTCCTGTTCTATTTTTAATACATATAATTTATCTTTTATATCTTCTTCACAAAGGGAATCTAATACTTTATATTCTTTAAAATCATTGTTTTTTTCATTTAATTTATTTTGTAAAATATTTAATTCTCTTTTCTTTTCTTGTTTTATATCATTTAAATTTAAATATCTATTATACTCTTTATTTAATTCTTCTAAAAACTCACTATTTATATTAGTATAATTTCTATTTAGTTCTTCATTTATTACTTCTTCTTTTTTCTTAAGTTCTTCACTCTTCTTTAAATATTGCGCAATTTCTAAATAATCTTTTTGTAAATTACTCTTTTTTATATACTTCTTGTATAATTCTAAACTATCTAATTTCTTTATTATTTCTTCTTTTTCATTTTTAGTATTTAATAATTTTTCTTCATTTTCTATGTTTGCCTCTGACAGAGTATATGCATTCCATAATTCTTCTTTTAGTAAATTTTTCTTTTCTGTAAGTAAATCTAATTCCCCAGATTTCCTAGTTGTCTTAATTTTCTTTTTTCCTTTTTCTAATACTTCTATTGCTTTCTTAAAAGATACATTTTCTTCTCCTGAATTATAAGTATTAGTTATTTTCTCCATTATTTCTTCTTCTTTATCCTTATTTACCATAACCCCTAATTGATTTATAAATAAAGTTTTAGAAAATGTTGATAAGTTTATATCTAAAAAATATTTTCCTGGTTCATTATTATATGGTATATCTATTTTATCTCCAGTTACTTCATCAAGTATTTCACAGGTATCTTCTTTTTTAGTTAATCCAAAACTTCTTCTTATAACATATGTTACCCCTTCATGTTCAACTGTTAATTCTCCACTTATTTTTCCGCCAGTTAATGGAGTAAACTTTTTCCTATCATTATCTTTGCCACGATTTTTTTCAAATCCATAAAGCCATATCTTTATAAAATTCTCTATTGTACTTTTACCTTTTTCATTTTCACCATATATTAAGTTAAATTTATTAGCAAAGCTTATAATTCTTCCTTTTATCCCTGCAAAATTTTCTATATTAACTTGCTTAATAATTATAATCTCTCACCTCTTCACCTGATAAACTTTGAAGTCCTTTCTTTAAAGCTAATTTTATTATTTCTTTTTCTTCTTCTGTTTCTGCTTTTTCTAGTTCTTCATATATTTTTCTTGCAAATAAGCTCTTTATTGAATACCCTTTCAACAATTCATCCATATCTATTTTCACTTCAGTTTTATCTATTACTCTTATATTGTAATCATCCTTTTTTATCATCTCTTCTATGATTTCTTCTCTTAAATTAAATTCCTCATTAATTTCTCCCTTTAATATTACTTTATAAGAATTATCTTTAATATTTTCTTTATCTATACAACTAAAAATTTTACTTTTAACTTGATTGTATCCAAAGCAACCTTCTATATTTATTTCCATTTCATAATAATTTCTAATAGCTGTTTTTATAAACTTATAATCACAATATCTATTAGAAATCTCTAATAATATAATTCCTTTGTCATCTAATTCATCAAATCCTCTTCCTTGTGGACACCCACTATATGCATAATAAGTATTTGATACTTTATTAACACCAACATACTTATGTCTATGTCCTAATGCTATATAATCCATATTACTTTTAGCAATTTCTTCTTCAGTTATAGGGTTATATTCATTCTTTTCTTTTGATGATATCTCTCCATGAATAACCATTATATTGTTATATCCATCAATTCTATTTACACCTTTTATTAAGGATTCATAAATATAATTGTGAGTAAAAGCAGCTCCCCATATAATAGTTTTTAAATTCTCTAAAACCACTTTTTCCATATTGCCCTTAAATATATATACATTTTTAGGCCACTCGATCATACTATAAAACGATTTTTCGTTATATGGATCATGATTACCTGGACTTATAAATATTTTTACTTTATCTATTTTCTCAAAACATGATTTTAAAAAACATAATGTACTTTTATTTACTGATAAATTATCAAACATATCTCCTGCAATTAATAAAATATCTATATTATTTTCTAATGAAATTTTTATTATTTTTTCAAAGACTTCTTTAAGTTCTTCTCTACATTTAATAGATTTATTATTCTTCATTCCACTAAAAGGAGTATCAAAATGTAAATCTGATGTATGTAAAATTTTTATTTTTTTCATAATATCACCTTTTCATCGAACTTTAGTTCTCATTTTATCATGAAATTTAATAATAGTCCAAAAATTTTCCTTTATTTCCAACATTTATTTATATAATTTTATACTATTAATTAAAATATCTTACATTTCAATTTAAATTGAAAATTTCACATAAAAAAGTTCTTTTGTAATAAAATTTTCTACTACAAAAGAACTTTTTACACTTAGTATTAAAATAACAATTATATTTTTAATACTAAGAAAATTGATAAACTTTAATAAAGAAATCTACATAAGTTCATGATATTTATTTAAAACATAAGAATTGTTATTTTAATTCCATAGTAACTGCTTTATCTTCATAAACTTCTAATGATTTGTCTGGACTATCATATATTAAATTATAAGTTTTATTTTCTAATATTCCATTTAATGTTACAACTCCAACTCCTGATTCAATACTTTCTACATTTTCTACATTGTTATTACTTTTTGTTTTAATATCATCTCTTGAAATATTTAATCGTAAATTTACCATTGTTGGATACTTAGTTTCATAATATATTTTTGTTTTATTTTCTTCTCTTATCACTTTAGTTATATTCAATTCAGAATCACTGGTAAAATTAAATCCATTTTCACTTAATGTTAAACTTATTTCTTTTTGCAATTTTTCTCTATATGCCTTTTTAAATTCTTTTGCTTCCTCATCGGTAGATGGCATTTCTTCTGGAGAATAGTGTTGCTTATTTTTATAAGGAATAAATGTTAATGAATTTAATTCTGAATCATTATTTGAAATTTCACATCTAAATTTTCCTCCACCAACTCCTGTACTTTCATTGCAATTATCAATTTTAACTTCTCTTCCTTTATCATCAACAACAATATAATTCATAATTGATATTTTATCTTTAGAATCTTTAAATGTCCCACTTATATAAGTGCTTATAGGTGTTACTATTACATTTTTTATTTTATAATCCCCTACAGTATTATCTAATGAATATTCTTCTATTTTACTCTTAATTTTTTCACTAGATATAGGAATATTAAAATCCCATTTATATTTTTCATTGTCAATTTCATCTTCAATACTAATATTAAAGTTAAACGTATCTAAAATATCTAATTGTGTTAATCCCATAAATGAATTATCATACATGGTATCATCTATATCAAAAATATTAATTCCACCAACAGTATTACTATTTATAGGCTTTGAATATCCCGAACTAGTTAGATTTACTTCTTTTCCATTTACTGAAACTTTAGTATTTAGAAAAGATGATAATTTCGCAAGTTTTTCTAAAGAATCCGCCACTGTACCTTCTACTTTATATGCTATTTTAAGCTTATATCCATCATAAAGCACACTTGTTATTGTAAAATTTACTCCATTACTCTCTTTAGTTATATTTACATCAGATGCATAATCAGAATATTGAGGTGATAGTCCCATTATTTCAGCTATAAAATCCTTAACTGGAAGACCTAATGCATTAGCTGTCGTAGTTATCCCCACACCTATACTGGCAAATAATACACAAAAGCAAATAACTGCTATACTAATAACTTTTCTATATCTTTTTTGTTCTTTAGGCTTAAGTGAATCCAATGTTTCTTGAATCATTAGATCTATTTTATCTGGAACATTATTATACTTACTTTTAATTTTATCTTTTAATATTTTATCAAAATTTTTATTGTCCACTTTTATTTTTCCTCCTCTCTAACTATTCTAATTTTAATAACTCGTAAAGCTTTTTTCTAGCTCTTAAAAGTCTTGTCCTAACTGTAGTTTCATTAATATTTAAAATTTTAGCAATTTCTTTTTGAGGAATGTCGTCAAAATAATACAAGACTACTAATTCGCGTAAATCTTCATCAATGTTATTTAAAGCTGTTTCTAAATCTATATCTTGATATTTATCCTCATAATTGCCTTCTATAATTGTTTCATCTAAATAAATAACTCTTTTTTCTTTTTTAATTATTGCTTTGCATTCATTTATAAGAATTCTAATAATCCAAGTCTTAAAGTACTCATGTTTTTTTATTTTTACTATATTCTCATAAGCCTTTAATATTGTATTTTGAATGGCATCCTCTACTTTCTCTTCATTTTTTAATATTCCTTTCGCTACTCTATATAATGACAACTTATTTTCTGTAATTAATTCTATAAAAGCTTCTTTATCCCCCTTTGAAGCTTTATATTCAGTACTACATTTTTTCAATTTATTATAATCAACTATATTATTTTCAACTTTTCCTTTCTCACTTTTATTTTGAGTTATATTCATTTCATATAATTTGTTTATTTGTTGCTTTATAATATTTAATTTTCTATCTAAAATATCATTCTTTATATTTAAATTTATAAAATTAAATATATCTATACAACTAAAAAAATTATTAAAATAACTACTATACATTTTATGTTCTCCTCCTTTCAATATAAAAGACTTTATTTATTTAACTACTTATTAGATGCTTTTACTCTTAATAATGTTCTAGTATTTTTTTATATTTTATATAAAATTTGTATTTACTCTTATTCTAAACTATTTTCAAATATTTTTTAGTAATAAAAATATAATGCTTAGATAAAAAACTTTATAAATAAAAAGAAAGGGTACACTACATTTTAAGTAGTGTACCCTCCTAGTTTTGCAATACAATATAACTTTACTTAGTTATATTTATTCTCTTTTCAATTTGTTATTGAATTGAGTTTTCGTATTGCTCTACCATTCTTTTAACCATTTCGCCACCTACGGAACCACATTGTCTTGAACTTAGATCACCATTGTATTCACTAAATGGTACTCCTAGTTCATTAGCTACTTCGTTCTTGAATCTAGCTAATCCTTGTTTTGCTTCTGGAACTAATACGCTGTTTGACATAACAATCCCTCCTCGGCTATTGGTATTTATATAATCAGGAAAATTTAAATTTTATTTAACTCTTCCTGGCTACACTATTATATTATCCAATATAGATATATATATTCTTGGTAATTAAATGTACTTATAGAATATAATACAAAATAAATTTATTATTACACTATAATCTAATATTTAAGGGTTGTTAATATATAACTTTTAAATTATAATATAATAAATACTTTGATAATCAAAATGTTTAACAATCAAATTTGTTTGAAAGGATAAATGAATATGAAATTTAATTCACTTAAAATAAGTAATTTAATAGCAAACCTTCCAATAATACAAGGTGGAATGGGAATAGGCGTGTCCGCTTCAAAGCTTGCATCAGCGGTTGCTAATGCTGGAGGAATAGGTATTATTTCTTCTGCTCAATTAGGCTATAAAGATTCTAATTTTAATAAAGATGCTTTAGGTTCAAATTTAAATGCATTAAAAGAACATATAATAACTGCTAAAAAGAATGCTCCTAATGGAATAATTGGAGTTAATATAATGGTTGCAAGCAGCAACTATGCTGAATATGTAAAAACAGCTATTAATGCTGGTATTGATTTAATAATATCTGGTGCTGGTTTACCTACTATGCTACCTAAAATAGCAAAAGATTCAAAAGTAAAACTTGCACCTATAGTTTCATCATTAAAGTCTGCAAAGGTAATCTTAAAATTATGGGATAGACATGATAATATAGCTCCAGATTTAGTTATTATAGAAGGTCCTAAAGCAGGTGGACATTTAGGATTTAAAGAAGAAGAACTAAAAAATGATAATATAAATTTTGATGACACTATAATTCAAATAATTGAAGAAACAAAAAAATATAGTGAAAAATATAATAAGGAAATTCCTGTAATAGTAGCTGGTGGTGTTTATGACGGCTATGATATTGCTAAATATCTTAAACTAGGTGCTAATGGTGTCCAAATGGCTACACGATTTGTTGCTACTTACGAATGCGATGCGTCACAAGAATTTAAAGATGCATATATTAATTGTTCAAAAGAAGATATAGATATTGTTAAAAGTCCTGTTGGAATGCCTGGCAGAGCTATAAAAAATGATTTCATAAAAAAGACTTTAACAGGTAGAGAAAATATAACTAGTTGCTATAATTGTTTAACTCCTTGTGATCCTAAAACAACACCTTATTGCATAAGTAAAGCACTTATGAATGCTGTTAATGGAAACATTAATGAAGGACTTATCTTCTGTGGAGAAAACGCAAGTAGAATTGATAAAATGATGTCTGTTAAAGAACTTATGACTGAATTAGAAGAAGAATTGAGAAAAGCTTAATATAATCTATTCACATTTTATTGATATATTCATAGGTAAAGTTGTATAAATTAATTAAACTTATCCATAATAAAATAAATATATTCTCATTTTAACCTAAATATATAAGATTTTAATAATTACCCTTATTTTTAATTTTATTTGATAATCCTCAAGGTTAAGTTAAAATACAACTTTGCTTATTATATATAATAGTAAAAATTATCTATTTAATTATTTACTTTTTAAAAGATATTGATATTAAAAAAATCACTTAATATCAATATCTTTTTTTATTTAATTTTGGCTCTGTTTTAGCACAGTGTTGATATGTGCATAAGCACAGTGGGCCGAGTAATTAAACTTAGGAATGACACTTTACCTATTGCATATATCAACACACATTTAAAACGGAGTATTAATTTTAAATATAAAAAAAGCTAGAATTTATATTCTAGCTTTTTCTTATGGCAGGGGCACTAGGATTTGAACCCAGAACCAATGGTTTTGGAGACCACTACTCTACCGTTGAGCCATACCCCTAAGTCGTTTTTAATTTTAACATGAATACCATATTTATGTCAACAAGATTTAAAAAATAACTTAATAGTAAAATTAAACTTATCTTCTTTTTTTATACTTATTAAATTTAAAATTCTAAGATAAAATACATAAAATATAATTTTCAACTTTTAACTAATAATAAAACATTATCTTATCTAATTATATTAAATTTATTCATAACATAATTAGTTTATATTTTTATTTAATCAGTATTTATTTATATCATCTTTTAAATTTATTGCAGACGAATTTAATAATTCAGATCTAACTATAGACTCCTTACCATATTTTTTTCTTATCATATCCATTGTAATATCTAGACTCTTCTGTTTTTCATTATTTTTAAAATCAAAAAGACTAGGCTGATAATACTTATTATCACACAATTTAGTAAGTCTAACTCCTAATAAACGTATTTTTTCTCCTTTATAACATTCATAAAAAGCTTTTTTTATTCCTTTAAAAATTTCCATAGTATTATCTGTATAGTTACTTAAAACCTTTTGATGAGAATATAATATAAAATTATTAGTTTTTATGCTTACAGTAATAATAGAACATAAATTTTTACTTTCTCTAAGCCTTCTTGAAACATTTTCTGTAAGAGAAAGTAGGATTTTCAAAGCTTCTTCAGTATTATCAACATCCTTAGAAAGAGTCGTAGAATTTCCTATTCCTTTTATTTTTAAAGATTCTGATTCAACTAACTCAGAATTATCTATTCCATTAGCATATTCATATATAAGTTTTCCATGTGAATGCATTTTTTCAATTAAAAAATTAACATCTAAATTAGCTAGTTCTCCTATTGTCTTAATATTTAATTTAGCTAATTTCAATTTAGTAGATTTACCAACCATAAATAATTCTCCAACTGGAAGTGGCCACATTTTTTGTTTAATTTCATTTTTAAATAAAGTGTGTATTGAATTCTTAGGTTTAAAGTCACTTGCCATCTTAGCTAATAATTTATTTGTTGATATTCCTATATTACAGTTAAACCCAAGCTCTGAACTTATCCTGTTTTTGATATTTACAGACATCATATTATAATTACCTTTATAATGAGTACAGTCCATAAAACATTCATCAATACTATATCTTTCTATCTTAGGAGAATACTCCTTTAATATTTTTACCATTTCATTGCTAAGTTTAAAGTACCAACTATGATCTGGCGGATATATAACTAAATTAGGACATTTCTTTTTAGCTTCATATAAACTCTCACCTGTCTTTACTCCTAGCTTCTTGGCTGGTATTGATGCTGCTAAAACAACACCATGACGTTTTTCCTCATCCCCACCTATAGCTGATGGTATTTTTCTTATGTCTATATTGCTACCTTCATTTAAAAGTTTAAGTGCTGTCCAAGAAAGATATGCAGAATTAACATCTATATGAAAAATTAATTTATCACTTCTACCCAATATATCTACACTCCCTAAATGTATTCTTACTTCACTATAATTTTATACGAACATTAGTTCTATTGTAAAGTAAAAAAATAAATCTTTATTTAATAAACTAATTAAATAAAGATTTATTTTGTTTTTCTTCTTTTAAGCTTTCATATATATAAGTAGCACCTTCATGCCAAAGCTTAGTTTCTTCATTCTCTAAGTCAGAGTAAACCTTGGAATTATATACTTCCATTAAAGCATCTTCCAAGCTATTATGTTCTGTTTCAATGATCATACCTGTAACTTTTGCAACCTTAAAAGGAATAAATACATGTACATTTTCTTGAGTAATTTCAGGTAAAGACATACTATACCTCCTCTTTTCCAATAAACTTTAATGAATTAATTGCTTCTTCTGTATGAAAAGATATTTGATCTGCTAACTTATAAGTTCTAAGTTCTCTTATTGCAGATTCCATATCCATAAATCTATTTTCAAAAGCATTTAAACAAACATAAACTCTATCATCTGCTACTTGTCCTTCTACTATATCAAATTCATGTCTATATTTTAAATTCAATCTATTATCAATAACAAAATTTAACCATTCCTCACAAGCTTCATTAAATCTCTTAATTTTTAGAATTTTACTTTCTAATACTTTATCGTCAATCTCATAAATATTTAATATACCATATTCTGAGTTTTCTCTATTTTTCTTAATACTTGCCCATTTACATGCCTGTTCTTTACTAGTTGTAGTATAAAATCCATTTCCAAAATCTAAAGTTCTATTAGCTTTTATTATTTTAGGATCAGTAACAACTACATTACTACCATGATATAAAATCACAGCTCATACCCCCTATTTCTTAAAAATATCTCTATCTCTTCTAATATATATTCTTTTCCTTGAGTATGAAGCATATCATATCCATTTATTATAAATCCAAGTGCACCACTTGCTTTAAATAAATTAGCAACATCTTTTCCAGACATAGAATGTTTAATTTTAAAATTTTCTATACAAAATGATACAAACTCACTTATTCTTTCTTTATTATTTAATTTCACCATCTTAAAAAACCTCACATTCATAATATAATTATTCGTTGCAAAAAATTCTTTTTATACAAATATCATACTACCATATAACACTTTTTAATAAATTCGTTATTACTTCAATTATAACCTATATTATTTATTTTATAAACTTAATAAAAAACATACTATACCATGTTTTTAGTGAAAATTTGAGAGATGAGAATTGAAGGTTATAGTTGAAAATCTCATCTTTTCTAAAAAATATATTTTCAAAAATTCCCCAAAGGAATTTTCTCCAATCCTTTCCACTATCCACTCTTAATTCTCAACTACCTCTAGCTCTCAACTTTTTCATTTTTATCTCTTTTATAAATCTTACTTTCACACATAGATGAAATATTATCTCTAAGTCCATATATTATATGTAGGAGATGATCTTAAAATGGATATTAATGAATTAGTAAGCCTTATCGGTAATACTTTAGCTTTCCAGTAGCAGTAGGAAATTGCAATGTTTTTCTATATATTTTTTATGTAAATTAAAATACTATAAATAATTTATTATATATAATATATCTGTGTTTTCTTCAACTGATTTTTCAAATATTTTCATAATATCATCAATCAGTTTCCTATCATCCTCATCAAATTTCTCTACAAAAATCCCACATGAGTTCAATTCTTTTTTTAACTTATTAGCTGTATTTATTATATTTTCTTTATCAAAATCTACTATTATTTCCTTTACTCTATCTGCTGGAATGCATTTTAAATCAACATCTTCATGAAAAACATACGCCTGGCTTTGATCTATATTTTCAATTTCTTCAGTATCATCAGGACTAATTTCATAAAACCAGGTATCTATTATATGTTTTGCAATTTGTTCTTTTGTAGGATTCTTTATTTTCATCTCAGATTCCCACCTTGAGTAAGTATACTTAAAATCTTTAAGTCCTAAAAATAAATCCCGAAAGATTTTTTGGTTTTTCGAATTTTCATCCAAATATAAATCATGATAATAAGCTTCCATTGCAATGTCAGATATTCTGAAATCATCTTCACTATATTCAACTTTTTCATAACAGTTTATAATATTCTCTACTATATTTTGAAGCTTATCTTGACCCTCAAATGTTTTAATATACTCATTCTTTAGTTGTATTACTCTAATTTTCTCTATTCTCACAATAATTTCTCCTAAATATTTAATGTAAATTTATCTACAACATAAATTACTATTTATCTTTCAATAAATTATATCATATTTTGTAAATATAGTAATATTGATACTATTTATTAAAAATTTAAGAATTGGTGAAATTAACTTCTTAATCATAGTACAAGCCTTAAGTATTGTTTTGCCTAAAGAAAAAACCTTATAAAAAATTAATAATGTCAATCTACCCCAAAGCTCTGCTCCTTTGCATTATCAACTTTTTTTATTATACAATCTTGGTTTGCAAAACAGAGAAAATGATAAAAGAAAAGATATTTTAGGGGTGGTGGTGAGGGTAAATTTAGTATATGAAATCACTTGTTAAAATATGTTAAATTTAGTGCTATCAATAAATATTACTTCTTAGAATCTTCAATAATCTTCCTAGCAATTTCTATTGGTTCCGCATCAAGAGACATACCTTTAACGTTTGGCCAAAAAATGTAATCACTAATATCATTAAGTCCAAAACTTTTTTCCAATAATCTTAGGTAATAATTTTCATGATTAACAGTTATTTGTTCAAAAGTAGAAAATTCTTGTATTAACTCAGCTAACTGCTCTTCAGTTATCTCTGATACATATGGTGCTTCTGGCATTAAAAAATCTATAGCGACTTCCTCAATACTACAAGCACATTCATAATTATCAAACTCCAAAATATTAATTTTACGTTTTGTCAAATCTTTTAATTGTGATTTTTTCTCTTCTATATCTTTTGCTACAGCTTCGCTCTCAAATAAAACCTTATCATCTTCAACGCTCCACTTTTCTAATTCTAATTTTCTAGAAATATATTCTATTAATTCTATTGTCTTTGATAATAATTTTTCGTCTATACTTGGTACTTTAAGTTCCTTTCTTAATGTCATATGAATCCTCCCCCAATTTAATAATAACCATTATATAAAATTACCATTTATAAGTTAACTATATCATGTTTTGTAAATACTCCATATTAAACAAACTTTATCTAATGCTAAGAAGATTATGTTTATAACAAAAAGTTTATAAGGAGAATTCCAATTGAAAATCTCTTGTGTCATTTTCGTATAGTTCTTTATTTATTTCTTCTGCCTCTGTACATCCTATTGCAAAGTAAAATGCAATTGTTTCCTCAGCTGAACCAGCACAAATATAAATTTTATCTGCGTTCCATTCTCTTGCTACATTTGCCGAAAGTATAAATAACTTTTTGCCTATTCCTTTATTTCTACATTCTAATGTTACAAACAATTGGTCTAATAAAACATAATTATGCCTTTCACCGAAGAACTGACGATTAATTGTTGCAAATCCTAATAATTTATTATTCCTATTAAAAGCACCAATTGCACTTCCCTTATTTAAAATAGTTTCTTTTAAATGGCTAATGTGATATTCATAACCATTCGGCCAGTTGCAATCTTGGTAATTTATTTCTACTAACTGACGTTTTCCATCTACTTCTCTCCACGCTTTTCCTATATATTGAGATGGGTTCATTTCATTTATACACTGACATTCTTCTAATGTTACTTTTCTATATATAACATTACTCATAAATTCACCTCCACATATACCTAATATACATAATCTCTATCTTAATTTTATGTTATTATTATACTAAAATTGTATATATTTGTATAATTAAATATATAATACAAATATCTATATTCACATTCTTATCTAACAACACTTTTAATTAAAGTCTATTTTAAAATTTAGATGTTATAGTTCCTTGATGAAAAAACATTTTCTACTTTCCATTAGTATATTTCCATATAGATCTACGTAGTGAATATTTTTTATTTTCATCAATCTCATTATGCTTAATTAATTTATACATTGATAATATGCAATCAGATGATAGCTCTTTTATTCTAAAGTTTACAATTTCCCAATTAAATTGAATATTATCCATTTCATCTTGAAATACATCACCATTCTTGTAATAATATTCTTTACCTTAACTAGAAAACTCAATAAAATCATTTGCCAAAACTTGATTTATTTTTTCTGATGATTTTCTTATTTCAGATTTTAATAAATCAGTTTTTGCTTCTAATATTTATTCTTGACTAAATTCCATATTGTTCCCTCCGACATCCTATTTAATATATATTATATTATACTAACATTATTAATTCTTATTATATCTATATCAGGATAGTTATTTCTCAAATTTTCTAATGTTGTTTCATTAGCTTCTAGCGAATAGAAAAATTCATATTTTTTTAAAGCAATCTTATCTGCTTTTAGCCTTTCTAAATCTTTTTTAATTTTACAATTACTCATTGGATTCGTGGAAGCAAAACATTCACATATTATTGTTTCATCATCGCTTATAATATCATATCCTCCTTGAGTTCCAAAGTTAACTACAAACTCTTTATTTTTGTATTTTTCTAATAAAATATACAATGCTTTTAGAGAAACGATATAAGTAAACATTTGATTAAGCTGTTCAATTATATTTAGTTCATATCCAAATAACGGTTCATATCCACATTTCTTAAATTTTAATTTAAATAATATCTCTAAACCTGTATTCTGATTAATCATTAATTTTAATTTATTAATTGTTAATTCAGCATTGCTTCGTATATTCTTTTCATAAACTTGCAATTCTTCCTTATTTATAATTTTAACTTGTTTTTGAATCTTCATATTTAGTACTCCTATTTTTATGTAATACATACCAAATTATAACATATTTTCTTGACTTATAGCTTTTTCTAATGATGCCCTTATTGGTATTAAATTTGGTATCTTCATAGATTCTTCAAAATCTACTCTATCCATATTACAATTTGAATTATGTATTCTTACTTCACTATAATTTTATACGAACATGATAGTATCAATACTTAAAGCTTGTATTATAATATTAAAATTTAAGTTTTGCCCCCCACTTTACCCCTTATAAAATAACATTATTTAGGATATATTAATACTAAGGTTTTCCTAGTACTTGTGCCTGGAAATTTTATTAGAAAAACTTTCCTAAAGATGATTTCACCTAGTTTTATTATTTCAATAAAAATGCAACTTAAGTTAATATTTATACAAAATTATTTTTTATATAACAATCGCCCGCTCAATCAACCGATTAAGCGGGCGATTAAGCGGGCGATTGATTTTAATCTATTAATTCATATCTAGTATATGAACCCTTACCTATTCTCTTTATTTTTCCTAATTCTTCTAAATATTTAAGTAATGCTAATACTTTTGTTTTTCCGAATCCAAAGGTATTTCTACATTTCTTGTTACTAATACATCTGTTTTTTATTATCTACTCGGTACTTTTTGATTAATCCATTAAATAATGTAACATTCTTATCCTTACCAAACTTAAAAGCATCTCTGCTTTGTTGATTATTTATTGAACCATATTTCTTAATATATTCTATAATTTTAGTTTCATCTTCAGTTAAACTCATTTCATTAATTCTTTTTACTGCTAGATTATAATCATAATTTAAAGAATATACTTTTCCTTTTCCATAACCATCTACTACTAATGTCCCTTTTTCAACTAAATAATGTAGTATTCCAGTTATATCATATGAGTGTTTATCCATCATTAATTGAATACGAGCATTATTCACACTGCCTTCTAAATATGCCGTTGCAAGTATTAATACTTCATCTTTATTAAAAGAATTAAAATCTTTATCAAATATACTTTTTAAAGCTTCTAAACATTCTTCTGGTAACATGGATATCATCCATAGTTTTAAAGACACCTGACTTAAATTAATTTCTTCTTTTAACTCAGGTGTCCTCCAATTTTGTTCATTCCATGCAGCTAATATTTTAGGGAATCCTGATCCTGCACCTTCACCTAGTCCTATTAAAGAAAACATCTTTTGAATTCTAGGATTTCTACTTTTAGAATTTCTCCCCTTAAATATGCTTTCAAGATCTATTTTTAAATTTCCTGGATTAGTAAACTCTAAACTATCCTTAGTTTTTATAATTTTTAATGTTCCTTGTATATTAAAATCAGCATGTATTATTTGGTTTACAAATGCTTCTCTTATTGCTTGGTGAACTAAAGTATCATCCTTACGCTCTAAATTTTCTAATTTAAATGGTACTTTTACATTGCTTGTCAGCTTATTTATTACTGTAAAATAAAAGTTATAAAGATTATTTTCCCACGTTCCATCTATGGTAAATCTATCTGACCATCTTTGGTTAGAATCCACATTAATTTCTTCTCTAAAATCTAAATTTATATTAGCAAATAAATCTCTAATATAAATACCTTTTCCAAACATAAGCATTCCTGCTACTGTTACACCTTTAATTTTCCTTCTTCTATCTTCCTTTATTCCACCTAACATTTCAACAAATTCTTCATTACTAAGATCATTCCAAGGATGATCTGGCTCTCTAGAACTAAACCTATTCCTATATTTTTTTATTGTATCTTCATCTAAATCTTTTATATTATAATCCTCAAGTATTACACCGTCATTACCTTCTTCTGATGCATCTCTTATCATTGCATTAACTTCATCTTCTGTTGATTTATAATCTCCCTCAGCATTACGTTTATAAGTTCCTTTATAAGGATTTTCATTTAAATATATAGGTCGTTGTTTATAACTTGCTCTTGGAATATTTATTACTAAAACATCTTTATCTTTAATAGTTAATTTTTGTACATCCTTATCAATTAATAAATTTTTATTTGTTTTACTTCCATTTATGGTATTCCAAAAATCTTGAATTCTTTTATCAATATTTTTTACACCCTGAACCTCAAAAGTACCCTTACTTTTATTTTCTTTAATTCCTAAAATTATTATTCCACCTCTTAATTCTATGTAATAATTAACAATAGTATCAATTGCTGATTCCTCACTATCATATTCATATACTGAAATATATCTTTAGGAGATTTTATTTTTTTAATAACCATATATCTCTCCAATTCCCCCTCATTCAAATTACTATTTATTTCAATAATCTAAAACTAGTTTATTGTTCTAAAGTTTTCAATGTTTCAATATCAATATTTTCTTCATAATTCACTCCATCTATTTCAAATCCATTTAATTTCATAAATTCTCTTTTATACCCTTCATAATCAGATAATATTTTAAAATTTTCAGGAGTAATTTTTCTCCATAAATCATCTACTTGATTTTGTATATCTTCCCTTAGTTCCAAATCATCCATCCTCAGCCTGCCTGAATCATCAAACTTTAATGTAGTTCCTGAATAGATTTTTTCTGAAAACATTCTTTGGATCTGCATAATACAGTTTTCATGTACACCATTTTCTTTCATTACTTTATATAATACTGCTGCATATAACGAAAATGTTGGAATATATGCACTTGCTTTTGTGACTAATGCCTTATTTACAGATATAAATGCTTTTCCATCGATATTTTTCTTCCACTCTTCATTAATTTTCAAAGCAGTATTTTCAAGATGACATTTAGCAGTACCTATTGTACCTCCTCTATAAATTTTATAAGTTCTTTGTGAACCAATATACGAATAAGCAATTGTCATAGCTTTCTTTTCAATACAGTCATTTTCTAAAAGCAACCTACACCACTCATTCCAATCTTCCCCACCCATAACTTTCTGGGTAGCTTCTATCTCTTCTTGTGTTGCAGAATTAATCTTTGTCATAACTAACTCATCTTTTTCTATATCGATTGTAGGTCCATAAAATGTTTCATCAGTAGCTTTAATTGTTGAATTATAAGTTTTACCTGTTTTAGGGTCTTTTCTTCTTGGTGATGCTACACTATAGACAAACAAATCAATTTTTCCAAATTCCTTCTTTATATAATTGATTACTATTTCTTTTATTTCATCAGAAAATGCATCACCAATGAAATTTGTAGCAATGAGCCCTTCCTTTTCTGCAAATTCTTTAAAAAATATATTATTATACCAACCTGCACTTCCTGTTCTTCTATTTGTAATTCCAGTTTCGAAAGAAACTCCTATTGTATCTGCTTTTGTTCCCCCAAAAGCCAATGAAATTCTAGTTGCAAGACCAAAACCTGATGAAGCCCCAATTATCAATACTTTTTTTGCTCCATTAAATTGTTTTGCATTCTTACAATATTCTATCTGATTGAATACTTCTTTCCTACATCCATATGGATGAGCTGTTTTTGCCATCCCTTTAACCAATTCGGCTTTAAATATCATTATTATATCCTCCAATCATATTATTTTAGTATAATTCTAATTCAATAATAATATTTTATCAGATGGAGTATACTACAACCTCAAGCCTTTTTTTTATTTTCTTTAATTACTTTTTCTAATACTGGACAGTTTAATTCTTTCATTTCATCTTCAAATTTTATTAATAATTCCTTTTTTTTATTAAGATTTAATATTTTTTCTTCTATATCATTAAGTTTGTTAGCTATAACATCTGCTAAGTCGATAGCTCCATCTTCAGCATTTAAACTAATAGAGAAGAAATCTGATATTTCTTTTAATGTAAATCCAAATGATTTGGATTTTTTTATTAACTTTAATCTGTATATATAAATTTCAGAATATTTTTTATATCCATTTTTAAATTTCATTGGTTTAGGAATCAAATTTATTTTTTCATAGTATCGAATTGTCTCACTATTTATTTGTAGTATTTTAGACAATTCTCCAATAGTATAAAATCTTATTTTTTCTTTATTCATATTAATAATTACCTCAACGAAAAATTGAATATTATAAACAGGTTCATAATCTCACCTCAAAATTGAAATTTATAGAATTAAATTCTACTCATTTTAAGAATGTGTTGCACATAAATTCATAGAACTTTTGTTTTTCTTCCTAAATTAATAATTGCCTCACCCCTGAAATTACAATTTATAATAATCAATTTTAAATTAGCATTTCTATTAAACTATCAAAATATTTCTCTTGAAAATGAACTTGTTCTTGTATTTCTACTTTTGTTATTTTCATTCCTTGCGGAACAACTACCCATTTTTCTTCAACATCATCATTTCTATGGATTATTGCTGCTACTTCACCTATAAACTCCTTTATAGGTTCATTTATTCCCAGAACATATGCATCTTGTTCCTCACCATCTGGTGCTATAATACTAGGTACATATCCATAATTAACAGAATAATATATATCTTTATGCTTCGGATGATATGAGCCTAACGGTCTATCAATTATAACTTTTACGATTTTATTCATCACATTCCCTCCACAAATTACTATTTATCTATTAGTTAATTATATAATATTTTGTAAATACATCCTTATAAATTTTAAAGAACATTTTACTAGTGACTACAACTTTATATATTACAAAAATATTTTTTAAAAATTTTCTCCTTTATCATGTAACTCCTCCTCCAAACACATATATCCTATATGAAATCAAATTAACGGAGGTAAACATTATGGCTATTAACAAATTGCAAACTGGTTGTACTCTTGCTATTAAGGTATAAAAAGGAGAGGATAAACTTGGAGAAAGAGAAAAAACAGTACAAAAACTTATGGGCCATAGTAATATTGCAGTTACAATGAATACCTATACTCATGTCCTAGATAATATAAAAGAAAAAGCAGCATCTAAATTAGATGGCTTAGCAGAAATGATGGAGACCGTTTAGAAATAACGGTCTCTTTTAACATGTATTAATCTTAATAGTATTAAAACTTATATTACAATATTTAAATAGTTTTCTTATAAAACTCAAGTGCTTTAACATACGTTCTTCTTAAACCACCACAATTATTTGGTAATTTAATAGTTTTATATTTATTATTTATCTGAAAAAAATCTAATTTAATTTTCTCATGAATACTATCTTTACCAATTTTTATTAACTCTCCATTATCTTTATTATTTTTATAGTTTGTTACTACTTCTTCTAAATTCTCCAAAGTCTTATATCTAGCTAATTCACTTATATAATTTTCCTTAGAATTACAGCTAAAAAATAATTGATCATATGAATTATAAACTGTTAATTTATTAATTTCAGTAATTTGCTTTTTTGATATTAAATTTATTACACCATTACTTTCATTTAAGCATTTATATACTTCTGAATCATAAAAACATAAAACTTTTTTAGGACTTAAAGGAATAAATATTTGTAAACCACTTGCAACTAGTCCATAATTTATTTTATAATTACGCCAAATATAAAGTTGATTGTAAAATATCACTGGTGAATCAGATGTAATAAAATCATAGTTTGTTTTATTTTCTAAAATAATTGCATCCAAATCAAACATATATTTGTTATTTTCTAATGATGCTGTTATTGGTATTAAATTTGGTATCTTCATAGATTCTTCAAAATCTACTCTATCCATATTACAACTTGAATTATGTATTCCTTCCTCTGGTATTAATTCTTTCAAATAATTTAAAACAAAATTAGTTTCATCTGCGACTTTTTTTGTCCTTGATTTTGAAATTAATATAAAATCATAAAGTTTTAATATGTCTAATTCTATTAAAGACTCAAAATTTAATTTTATAATTTTTCTCATGATTTCTGCCCATTGACTTTCAAATTTACTAAGTAAATGCTCTAATTCACCATCTTCTCCATATAAAAATTTGCTATATGCGACACTCTTTATAGAAGCATTGGGAATATAACTTTTATCTTTATATCTAAACATTCCTATGTTTTTATTATTATTAGAGAAGTTCCTCAAATAAAATTTGGGCACATAATGCTGATTTTTTACAGTACTCATTTTATATCATCTCCATAATTTATAGTTCTATATATAAATTATAAATTCCTTTGATAATTGTTATAATAAAAAAATCAACAGCTTTAATAACACTGTTGACTAAATAGTATAATTATTCATATCTATATTTATTTTAATAAATTCTATAAAATCTTTTAAGAATTTAAAATTTCCAGCACATTTTAAATCTAGCTCGTACAACTTTGCCCCTTTTTTTGCCCCTTATTGCCCCTCACAAATAAGTATTAGCTAGTACATGTTAATATTAACCACCTTGTCAGATGGCTCTATCACTGGCTTTACAGCATTTATTTTTAGACAAAAAAATAAAAGCCGCAACACAACGTGCTACGACCTTTTCTGGCAGGGGCACTAGGATTTGAACCCAGAACCAATGGTTTTGGAGACCACTACTCTACCGTTGAGCCATACCCCTTCACAACAGTATTTATTATATAACATGATTATTAAAAAATCAACTATTTTCTACAATAAATCTGTTAATACTTTTATGTTGTATAATATTAGCTCATCAAAAGACATATTTCCGTAATACTTCCATAAATTCACCACTTTGTATTTCGATAAATCCATATTAGTTTGTTCTGTACCATCTTTTAATATAACTAGTTTCTTTTCATCTAAATTATTAACTTTTATAAACTCTGATATTTCATAATTGTTTAATTTTACTACATGTAATCCTAAGTCTTTAGTTAAATAATCAAAATTATCATTTAAAGCTAGGAATGTATAATCTTTTAATCCTTTTATTTTTTCACTATAGGGTTCTATTTGAACATTTAATTCTTTTATAGCATTATTATAGTTTTCTTCATAATAATCTCTATTTTTAGGGTCTCTATCTTGAACAGCAGCTTTTATATTGTATAAAGCTATCTTATATGAATCTATTCCTTCAAAGTAATAAGGGTTTTCTTTTGATGATTCATTTCCACCATAATTTAGAAGCCTCATACCTCTTGATAAATTAATTATTCCCATACTACCCTTTTTAAGTTCATCTATAAAACTATTTGCCCAAGGTTCAAAACTTGTTCCAGAATAAATAAAAAGATCCATATTAGATACATTTTCTATAATCTCTTTATTGTACTTAAATTCATTAATATCTCTTTCTTCTGTCATCATGTATTGAACATTGTGTTTATTATTAACAATTTTCTTTACCATTTTATATTGTGGTTTATTAACAGTCATTATATTTAAATATTTCTCTCTATCTTCTTTTTGATTATTTTCAGTATTAGCTAATAACGGATTCGCAAATACTCCCATACCTATAGAAAATGTAAGAGTTATTACAATCATAATAAAGGTAATCTTTTTCAAATCGATCTCCTCCGAAAATATATATAAATTATTTCCAAATAAAACTCTAGTAATATTATATCAACTAAATATGTTAAATGTATATATTTTTATTATAAAATTTATTTAAATTTAATTTATTATGTATATTTTTGTATACTTTTTTAACTTATATTAATTAATTTGCCCTATTATTCTAACTTTAAATATAATATTATTATAGATTAATTTTTATAAGTAAAATTATAAGCTTTGATTTTATAATTGAAATTAGATAAAATAAAAAGATGGCAATAATTTTTAATATAAAAGCAAATTAAGTTTAAATGCTAGTGAAAGGAGTTCTTTTTATGGAATTTAATGTTTATAGCATAAATGAAACTACTAACTTAGGTATAGAAATAGGAAAATTACTTAATTCAGGAGATATAATTTGTCTAACAGGAGATTTAGGTACTGGTAAAACTCATATAACTAAAGGCATTGCTCTTGGTTTAGATATAAAAGATGATATTACAAGCCCTACATTTACAATTGTAAATGAATATGATGACGGAAGATTAAAATTAAATCATTTTGATGTATATAGAGTAAATGATCCTGATGAAATATATGCAATTGGATTTGATGATTATATTTTTTCTGATAGTGTGTCTATCATAGAATGGGCAAATTATATTGAAGATATTCTTCCTGATGAGTTTCTTCATATAAATATAGAAAAAGATTTAGAAAAAGGTGATAATTATAGAAAGATAACATTAACACCTTACGGCAAAAAATATGAATATATAAAGGAGTTAAAAATATGATTATACTAAGTATAGATTCATCTTCAAAAGTTGCAACTGCTGCTTTACTTCAAGATGATAAATTACTAGGAGAAATAACTTTAAACAATAAAAAAGAGCACTCTACTATATTAATGACTTTAGTAGAAAATTTATTAGAAAACTGTAATTTAGATATTGATTCTATAGATGGCTTTGTAGTATCTAAAGGTCCTGGTTCTTTTACAGGTTTAAGAATTGGAATGGCTACAATTAAAGGATTAAGCTTTGGAGGAAATAAACCTTATGTAAGTATTTCTAGTCTTGATGCACTTGCATATAGTATTGCTCCATTTAACGGTATAATCTGTCCTGTAATGGATGCATTAAGAAACAATGTTTATACTGCCTTATATAAATCTTGTAACGGAAAGTTAGAACAAATAATGGATTACTCTGCTCTTGATATAAATGAGCTAGTTGATATGCTTAATGAAAAAGGAGAAAATGTTATGTTCATTGGTGATGGACTTAATAATACAAAGGAATACCTATTAGAAAATTGTAATAATTGTTTCTTTCCACCAAATCATCTTAATTTAGTTAGAGCTTCTTCATTGGGTGAATTAGGACTACTAAAACTAAAAAATGGTGAATATGATGATTCTAACTCTGCTCCATTTTATTTAAAAAAACCTCAAGCTGAGAGGGAATATGAAAAAAGGATGAAATTAAAAAGTGAAACTAACAACTAGTTTAATGACTGAAACTGATATTGATGATGTTTTAGAAATTAGCTTATTAAGTTTCCCTACATCTTGGAGTAAAGAATCATATATTCAAGAATTAGCAAATCCTCTTGCTAATTATATAGTTGCGAAATGTGATGATAAAGTTATAGGTTTTATAGGCGCTTGGATAATAATAGATGAAGCCCATATCACAAATATAGCTGTACATCCTAATTTTAGAAGAAAAAATGTTGCTTCTGCTTTATTAGGTGAATTAGTTAAATTAACTAAAAGTGCTAATTGTAATGCTTATACTTTAGAAGTAAGAGCTAGCAATATTCCTGCTCAAGAATTATACAAAAAATATGGATTTGTAGAGCAAGGAGTGAGGAAAAATTATTATCAAGATAATAAAGAAGATGCAATAATTATGTGGCGTATAGATGAAAAAAATAATTCGTAAGCTAATTTAGCCTACGAATTATTTTTATATATTTAATCATTCAGTTATAGTCTTTGAGTTTTTTTCTGGACTTCCAAAGTTAGGTTCTGCCTTAAATATAGATACAGACACCTTTTTATATAAAACATATGTTAATGTACATACCAATATAGCTTTTATTCCATTAAAAGGTACTAAACCCACAGTAACATATCTTAATAATTCTGCACTGCTCATTTGCATACCATATGCTGGTAAAAGCAAATATACATTTGAGATAATTCCTATAATTTCGATACAAACTCCACCTAAAATCATTCCTAAAATAGCTGATTCTTTAGATTTATTTCTTTTATAAAGAATTCCTGCTGGTAATATTAAAGATACTCCAACTAAAAAGTTAGCAAATTCTCCAACAAATCCACTTTGACTTCCTTTAATTAAAAGAATCAATATGTTTTTAATTAATTCTATAGTTACACCTGCCAATGGTCCAAATCCAAATGCTCCTAATAATGCTGGCACATCACTTAAATCAATTTTAAGCCATGGAAATACTGGATAAGGAATTTCAAGGTACATAAGTATAAGTGCTAATGCTGATAATAATGAAATTTTAATTGTTTTGTTTGTGTTTTTGTTCATTTTTACGCCTCCCAAAAGATTATCTCCCTGGTGTAGCTTATTAAGTCTTAAGATAACGTTTTACTACTCTTTGTAAGATTAAATTACAAATTAAGTTGTTCTTAAATTTAATATTTTTATTCTTTAGATTTTATGTTTTCTTAAAGCACATTTTTATATAAATTGTATGCTAAAAATTACATTTCATAACTCTCTAAAAAACAAAAAAACTGATGCATAAATACATCAGGGCATATACTAAATTATTAAGAATAAAACTATCTTAATTCCTAATAGGTTACCTTCTTTCATCCAGACTATACTGTTGGCTTCGGAGTTACACCGAATCTGCTATAAATTTAGCTCGCGGGCTTTACCGCCAGTAGGGATTTACACCCTGCCCTGAAGATATAAGTATTAAATTATTTTTTACTATACATTCATTATATATTCTTAAAATAATTTTTACAACACATTTTTAAACAGTATATATATTATTTACTTTTTTAAAATTTTTTATGATATGTATATACTTTAAATATATGTTGATATATGCACTAGGCAAATTAACATTGTTCCTAAATTCAATTACTAAATCAACTTTGCTTATGCATATATCAACACTTTACTTAAACAGATGTAATATTAATTATGCTAATTCTGGAGAAAACATACTGTTATTATTTTTTATTGTATCTACTGATTCTGTAACATCATTTTTACAGCTTTCATAATTTTCTTTAACAGTATTACTTACTTCTTCAATTCCATTGAAAACAGTATTTTTAACTTCAGTTGTAGTACTCTTTAAAGTATTAAATACATTAATACTTCCGTCTTTAATTTCACTTGCTACAAACTTTACATTTGATATAACATCTTTACTAGTAGAAATTATTGTATTAGGAATATCTTTTGCAATATCCAATGAGTCCTTTAATTTGTTAAGATTATTCACTACTTCACCATAACTCTTAGACATGTCTTCATACCCTTTAACTAGAGTATTTTTAATTCTACCAATAGGCTCTTTTATTGAATCGACTCCATTTTTTACAATGTTAAAAGTTGCTACTGTCTTTTTTATTATATTATCATTAGGATTACTTGTCGCCATTTTAACTCCTACTACAGTGCTTCCAATCTTACCTGATACTTCTAATACATCAGAAGATACAGATACTAATGTCTTACTTCCAACACTAATCATATCAGTAACAGCATTTTTTACATTTAAAGCAGCTTCTTTCAATTCCGATGCTGTAGTTGTTACTTGTTTTACCGTACTAGCTATTTGTGATGATGTTTTATTTATAGTATTTGTTACTGATTTAGAAACGTTCATTATAGTCTTATTGATTGCATTTGAAGCATCTATTACACTTTTAGAAACTGAATTCACAGTATTTTTAACGCTTTCACTTACAGATATAATTGTTTTATTTACATTATCAACTACTGATGTTACTGCCTTTTTTACCGCATTTGCAGTAGATGTTAATCCTTCAAAAAAGTTTCCAAGTGAACTTTTAGTTGTATTTTTTACTTTAGACACTTCATTTTCTGTAGAAGCATCTTTTAAAATTGATGCTTTGTATTCATCAATGTTCATATTATTTTCATTGCTAGATATAGTTTTTTTACTTTGAACTTTACTATTTTTTTGATTTATATTATTTATGTTTTCATTAAAATTTGTGTTAATATTGATAGCTTTTATCATATTTAATCACTTCACTTTCAGTATTTAGTAATTCATTTTTCCTTGAGCCGTATAAGAAGTGTTTTCTAACAATTTGATTTGATCTTCTAAAACAAATTCTCCATCAATAAATAATTTAATTGTCCAAATTCCACAGTTATTTTTATGACTATCATTTAATTCCATCCAAAACCACATTAATATTGGATCTTTTTCATTATCTTTTGTAGCAAATAAATTATTTTCTACTACTTGAAACAATTCTCCCTTCGGGGTAAACCATGCTGTTGTAATGCTATGCAATCCTGTTACATTAGTGAAACCCAATCTTGTAACAACTTTTTTATCTAATAATACATTAAAATTCTTTTTATTTGCTGATTTTTGTTCTTCATTGATATTGCAAGTCACATTATACGAATCAACATGAACAGTATATTGATTATTGTTATACATTCTTTGATTTTTATCATTTATTATAACTACAGACCAAAGCTCCTCATTATCATCTGGTAAATATATATTTGCTGATGAATCATTAAGTTTTAATTCATTATTTATAAGAAATTTGTAATAATGCTCTCCTTCTAAAAGATCACATTTTAAAACCCATTTGCTTCCTTCTCTTACCATATTCCCTTTTGTATGATCAAAATTATTAAAGCTTCCTATAACAGCCACACTATTAACTTCTAAATTCCCTTTTCCTTCGTACTCAAAAATTATCTCCATAACTACCTCCTTTACTAATATTTTCGTTATTATTTTGTGAATATTTACTATTTTCATTTATAAAACAAGAAAATTATGGAATTTAAAAATATATTAAGTAATTTTTAATATTCCATAACTTCTCATATCTTAAAATTAGTATACTGATTAACTAATAGTAATTTTTATTTTTTATCTGAATTTATCTTTGTTAATTTAATGGCTTTTTCATTATAAACTAAAAAAATTCCTGAACAAACTAGTATTAAAGATATTAAAATTTTAATATCAAATATATTTTCTTTAAGAAATATAGCTGATAGTAATGTTCCAAATATAGGTACTAAGAAATTAAAAACTGATATTACTCCAACCTTATTAAATTTTAATAATTGAGTCCAAACAGCAAAAGCTATTGATGATAATAATGCCATATATATTAAAAGCAATGTTGAATTTAATGTAAATCCTTTTAAAGATCCACCAAATAAGAACCCTAATATGCTTAATAGAATTCCACCTATAAGTAATTGATATCCAGTAACTATTGATGCATCTTTATTTTGAGTAATTTTTTTACCATATATTGCTGATGCAGCAAAGATTATTGCTGCTATCATAAGAGAACCTTCTCCTCTCATAGAAAATGCTTGTCCTGTAATTGCTTTACCATTTAAATTAACAATAATTACACCAACAAATCCTATAATACATCCTATAACTTTATTAAAATTTAATTTATCGTTTTTGTATATTATATGAGCTAATATTATACTTGCAAATGTCCCTGTTCCATTTATTATAGATCCTCTTACTCCTGTTGTATAAGATAATCCAATATAAAAAAATATGTATTGAAGAGCTGTTTGAGTAGAACCTAATAAAGTCATTTCTCCAAATTCTCTTAATGAATAATTAAATATATTTTTTTTATTAATTACTTCTAGCAATAATACCAGAATACCTGCAATAGCAAATCTATACCCTGCAAATATTAATTTTGAACATATATCATTTGATCCTATATTAAATAACTGGTAACCAACCTTTATGGCTGGATATGCACTTCCCCATAAAATGCAGCATATAATTGCTAATATAACTATATTTTTTCTATTAGTATAAATTTTTTTCTTATCCATGCGTAACTCCCCCAATTTAAGTTATATTGTGAACAAATAATTAATTATAAAAGACTGTTTCGTAAATAATATTTCTCTAAAATTATTTTGAAACAGTCTTTTTATTAGCTTATCTATTATAAACTTTTTATAATATTAATACTATTTTAAAATAGTTTAATTCTTTATTTTAAGCATTCAATTTTTCTTCTACATCTTTCATGCTTAAAGAAATTCTCTTTCTTTTTGGATCCACTTCTAAAATACTAACCTTTACTATGTCTCCAACCTTTACTATATCTAATGGATGTTTTACAAACCTATTTGCCATTTGACTTTTATGAACCAAACCATCTTGATGAACTCCTATATCAACAAAAGCTCCAAAATCAGATACGTTCCTTACTGTTCCATTTAAAACCATTCCTGGCTTTAAATCTTTAAGTTCTATTATTCCAGTTTTTAATATAGGCGTTGGCATTTCATCTCTAGGGTCTCTACCAGGCTTCTTTAATTCCTTTATTATATCTTTTAATGTAAGTTCTCCAATATCTAAGTCATTACTTAATTTACTTATTCCATTTAGTTCTGCTCTCTTATCTATATCATCTAAATTATTATTTTTTAAATCATCTTTATTATATCCTAATATTTCAATTAACTTCTTTGCAACATTATATGACTCTGGATGCACAGACGTATTATCAAGGTATTCTTTACTTTCAGAAACTCTTAAAAATCCTGCACATTGCTCATATGCCTTCTGACCTAACCTCTTTACTTTTAGTAATTCTTTTCTTGATTTAAATTGTCCTAGTTCTTCTCTATAGGCTACAATGTTTTGTGCAATAGTAGAATTTATTCCTGATATATATGTTAATAAAGATGGTGTTGCTATATTTAAATCCACGCCAACAGTATTAACAGAATCTTCAACCACACCAGCTAATGATTGTTCTAATTTTTTAGGAGTAACATCATGTTGATATTGACCTACACCTATAGCCTTTGGATCAATCTTTACTAGTTCTGCAAGTGGATCTTGAAGTCTTCTACCTATTGATATAGCTCCTCTTACAGTAACATCTAAATTAGGATATTCCTTAGTTGCAAGCTCTGATGCTGAATAAACTGATGCCCCTGCCTCAGATACAATTACATATGATACTTCTTTTCCTTTTTCTTCTTTTATCTCTTTTATCATTTCAGCTATGACTTCTTCTGATTCTCTTGAAGCTGTACCATTTCCAAGAGATATAACATCTACATCATGCTTGTAAATTAATTCTTTTAATGTTTTTTTAGTTCCAGCAATATCTCTCTTAGGTAGCGTAGGATATACCGCTGTATTCTCTAAGAACTTACCTGTTTCATCTAATATTGCAATCTTACATCCTGTTCTAAATCCCGGATCAAACCCCATTACAACTTTACCCTTTATAGGTGCTTGTAATAATAATGCTTTTAAATTTTCTTTAAATATATTTATAGCACCTTCTTCACCAATATTAGTTAATTCATTTCTTATTTCTCTTTCTATTGATGGGTATATTAATCTTTTTAAAGAATCATTTATAGAAAGTTTTAATTTTTCATCTAAAACTTCATTTCCAGTTAAAATATTATTTTCTAAATATCTTATTATTTTATCTTCATTAACTGTAATTTTTACACTTAATACTTTTTCTTTTTCTCCTCTATTAATAGCTAATATTCTATGTGGAGGTATCTTTTTAACTTCTTCCTTATAATCATAATACATTTCATAAGGAGTAGTATCTTTTGAATCACCTTTTGATTCTATAAAACCTTCTTTTATAATTAATTCTCTTATATGTTTTCTAAATTTAGCCTCATCAGATATATTTTCTGCAATTATATCTAATGCTCCTTGAACAGCTTCTTCTGCCTTTAATACACCTTTTTCGTCATTAATGTATTTAGATGCTTCTTCATTTAAATTTCCTTTAAAAACTCCGTCTTGTATTAATTCTGCAAATGGTTTTAATCCTTTTGCTACAGCTATTGTAGCTTTAGTCTTCTTTTTAGGTTTATATGGTCTATATATATCTTCAACTTCTGTTAATGTTGTTGCTTTTTCTAATGCATTTTCTATTTCAGTATTTAATTTTCCTTGCTCATTAATCAATCTTTTAATGTCATCTTTTCTTTCATCTAGATTTCTTAAATAAGTAAGTCTTTCTGATAACTTTCTTAACACTTCATCAGAAAGACCTCCTGTTGCTTCTTTTCTATATCTTGATATAAACGGAACTGTATTTCCATCATCTAAAAGACTTACTACATTGTTAATTTGAGTTAATCCTAAATTCAATTCTGCTGCTAATCTTTCTTCTATAGATTTCATGCTTTCCTCCTAATGACTATATTAAATTATCCACTCTGTTTTATAATTAACTGTTTATATTAAAGTATTAACATACTTCTAAATAAATAAACTTTATAAAATATCTAAGTGACTACTAATATTATAAACTTATTTACATTAATAGCAATATTATATGTATATATTAACCAAAACATAAAATTAAACACTATATTAATTTTAAAAGTTAACATAACTTTTAAATAATTAGCTTTTTGAATTTACATTAAATGTAATATATCCTATATTTTTATTGCTCTTATGTAAAGCTAACTGTATAATTATAATTGGAAATATTTGTAATAAGAGGTGCTGCAGATGATTAAAGTTGTTAATAAAGTTACTTCATTCTTATTATTATTTTTTATATTAGTACTATCTTTAAATAAGTTAAAAGTTATAGATTACTCTGAAGATTTAAGAAACATATTTTATTTTTTGACTCTTATATTAACTATATTTTCAGCTATAAATGTAATCTTAACTACTAATTCCAAACTTTTTAAGTTTATTAACATAGTAATAATATTAAATTTAATTATTGGTGGAATAATTTCTATATTGGAATCTGGATTAAATATGTATATTTATAGTTGCTTAGCTTTTACATCTATTTATTGCATTATTGACATGTTTTATAAAAAAGTATAAATAAAAAATATAAGCTATTCACATAAAATACGAATAGCTTATATTTTTTATGTTGTTTTTAATAATACATTGTAGATGATAATCCAGCTATTAATGCACTAAAAACAAATATGTATAATAATATTACTACGAATGTAAACACAAAGTATGCTAGTCCTGCTTTATTCCAAGTTTTTTGAACTAATAAAAATTCTTCAGCACTTGAATAACTTCCTTTTTTCCATGCCCATTCATTTCCTTTTGCTCCACATACAAATATCCATACTATGTTAAGTAGAGGAACTAAACATAAAAGAGGAAGATAACTATTATTACCTATTCCCCAAAATATATTTAGCATAAATGCTCCCCAATTCCACTTTTTCACTTCTTGTGGAACTTGATTGTTTGAAATATTCTCCATAAATAATGCCTCCAATTATAAATTATGTACACCATATTTTAACTTATTTGATTTTGTTTTTCAATTATTTCTTTTTGTGTAACTATTTACATTGTGTCTTTTTTATTTTACATTTATATTTATATAAAAATATAGTTCATATTGTTAATTAATTATTAATAAACTCTACTATGAGAAATAATTTAAGAGAGGTTAACAATGAAAAAGATTATTTATTACAGTAGTTTATTATTAGTATTTATAGCTCTAGTATTTTCAATATTTCTTCAAACTACATATTATCACTTTAACTCTTCAAACGTTAAAAATAATATTAAAATAATTTCATCTGATGAATATGAAGGTAGATTAACAGGCTCAAGCGGAAATGAAAAAACTGCTGATTTTATAGAAAATTGGTTTAAAGATATTGGTTTAGTTCCATTAACTGAAAATTATAAAGAAAGTTTTTATGTTAATACACCATTTAAGAATGGAAATAATCCCTCATTTAAAATATTAAATGATGATAAAATCTTATATGATTACAAATATGGTGTTGATTATAAAGAGGACTTGCTTAATTTTAATGAAAGTTCAGTTACTTTTAATAAAGAAGATATTCTTAACATTTTCCCTACTTCTTTAACAATAAAACATGATGAAAAAATATATTTGTTTTATACACCTTCATGTAACAACTTTTCTTTTAGAAGTTCCTTTAATGATAAATCTGATTATCAATTTTCAATTGCTATAACTACTGAGTTATATAACAATATACTAGATTCTTTAAGAAGCAATAATATAATAAAAATTACTCTTCCTTATTCTAAGCATGAAAAATCAACCTCTAATGTAGTTGGAGTAATAAATGGAACGTCTAAAAATTTACCGCCACTTGTAATTACTGCTCATTTCGATCATGTAGGACAAGATTATTTAAATAATTGTTATGGCGGTGCATTAGATAATGCTTCTGGTACAGCTTTTTTAATGGAGTTATCTAAGAATTTATCAAGTTTCATAAAACCAAAAAGAGATATTATTTTTGTAGCATTAACTGGAGAAGAGTTTGGATTACTTGGATCTTCAAATTTTGCTCAAAATCATGAAAATCTTATAAAAAATAGTGAAATTATTAATTTTGATATGATTGGTGCTGCTAATACCCCTATTTCTATAATGAGTGGATCAGTATGCAAAAGTAATAAAGATGCTAATATAAATTTATTAAATTCATTAAAAACAATCTGTTCAAATAAAAATATCGATTATAAAATTACATTTGAAGATTGTAGTGATCATGCAAGTTTTACTAATATGGGAATGGATTCTATTACATTATGTCATTCTGATACCTCTAAAATTCATACGCTAAATGATAAAGTAGAGTATATTGATACCAAAGCAATTGATGATGTTTATTCTCTTGTTAAAGATGAAATTTCTAATTATGCTTATGATGATTTTAGATTAGTCTTTTATAGTCATAATTTTATTTTATTTTTATTTGCTTTATTCTTATTTATATTCTTTTTACCCACTATCAAGAAAAAATTAAAACAATACGTTAATAAAAATAAAATTCGTGTAATTTAAATTTTGTTTTTCTACTTATTATATATTTTTTGTAAATCAACTATGCTAGATTTTTAAGTGAATAAATCAAAAAAGTTGAGAGTTAAAAATTTTTCATTAACCCTCAACTTTTTTTATTTTAAGCTCTTTAAGTATGAATTTATAAATAAATCCAAATCTCCATCCATAACTGCAGTAACATTAGAAACTTCTACATTTGTTCTATGGTCTTTAACTAAATTATATGGGTGAAATACATATGAACGTATTTGACTTCCCCATCCCATATCTTTTAGTTCTCCAGTTAAATCTTCAATTTTTTCTTTATGAGCTCTTTCTTTTAATTCTATTAACTTTGCTTTAAGCATTCCCATTGCTGTATCTTTATTAGAAAACTGACTTCTTTCATTTTGACATTGCACTACAACACCAGTAGGAAGATGTGTTATTCTCACTGCTGAGTCAGTTTTATTTATATGCTGTCCTCCAGCCCCTGATGCCCTATAAGTATCAATTTTAATATCTTCTGACCTTATATCAATATCTTGTTCTTTTGTAAGCTCTGGTAATACTTCCATTGAAGCAAATGATGTTTGTCTTTTACCATTAGCGTTAAAAGGTGATATTCTAACTAATCTATGAATTCCTTTTTCAGCTTTAAGATATCCATAAGCATATTCTCCTATGACTTTTAGAGTAACGCTCTTTATCCCTGCTTCATCACCTTCAAGTAAGTCAATCATTTCAACTTTATAATTCTTCTTTTCACACCATCTTGTGTACATTCTAAGAAGCATTTCTGTCCAATCATTTGCATCTGTACCTCCAACACCTACGTGTAATGTAAGTATTGCATTATTCTTATCATATTCACCTGACAATAGAATTTCCATATTATAATTATCAATTTCTTCTTCAATCTCTTTTATATTATTAATTATTTCATATGCAGATTCTTCATCGTCATCATCCATAATTTCTTTTAAAACTTCAATATCATCAAGCTTAGATTGAACACTTTCTACTCTTTGAATCTTGTCTTTTATTCTTTTACTCTCTTTAGTTATCTCTTCTGCTCTTTTAGTATCATTCCAAAAGCCATCTTCTTGCATTTGAAATTCCAATTCACTTAATTGTTTTTCCAAATATTCTTTGTCAAAGAGATTCACTCATTTCAAATATAGATTTTTTTATATTAGAAAGTTTTAATAATTCTTTTTCTAATTCAATAATCAATATATTCACCTCTTCATTTTTTATTTTTAATAACACCATATTACTTATAAACAATTACATTTACTTATCCACAGGTTTTATGTGTTAACAGTTGATAAAAATAATATTGTTATTTAAAAAACTCCGTAGCAAATTTCATAATATTATTTTACTATGAAACTTCTACGGAATTTATTATACTATCTTTATAAATATTTTAATATTTATTTTTAAGCTTCTCTACCACAACAATTTTTAAATTTCTTTCCACTTCCGCATGGACATACATCATTTCTTCCAAATTTATTAAGATTTCTAACTGGTCCTACTGGAGCTGATGGTTTATCTCCATGCACAGCATCTGTTTCTTGTGCAACTCTTACTCTTTCAGGTGCTCTTTCCACTTTAACATGGAATAACATCTTTACAGTTTCCTTCTTAATAGAATCTATCATTTCTTCAAACATAGCGCTACCTTCCATTTGATACGCTTGAACAGGATCTACTTGTTTGAATGCTCTAAGTCCAATACCTTGTTTTAAGTTATCCATATTATTAATATGATCCATCCATTTTGTATCAACAGATCTTAAAAGAACAACTCTTTCTATTTCTCTTAATCTTTCTGATGTAAATTCTTCTTCTTTATCTTCGTAGCTTTTAACTGCAACATCATATAAATGATCTACTATTTCTTCCTTTGACATATCTGCAAGTGCAGGTAAATTCACTTCATTTGTTGGTATACATATGTCATTTAAGTATGATATTAAGAATAAGAAGCTTTCTCTATAATCTTCAGCATCTTCTTTAATATGAGCATCAACTGCATCTGATATTACATCTCTTAACATATGTAATATTTCTTCTTTTACATCTTCACCCTCAAGAACTTCTGCTCTTTGTTTGTAGATAACTTCTCTTTGTTTATTCATAACATCATCATATCCTAATAATGTTTTTCTTATATCAAAGTTATTACCTTCAACTTTCTTTTGAGCATTTTCTATAGACTTAGAAACAAGTTTACTTTCTATTGCTTCATCTTCTTGAAGACCAAGTTTTTCAACAACACCTTGAATTTTTTCTGATCCAAAAATTCTCATTAAATCATCTTCTAATGAAATAAAGAATGTTGATTCACCGTTATCTCCTTGTCTACCAGAACGTCCTCTTAATTGGTTATCTATTCTTCTTGATTCATGTCTTTCAGTACCTATTATCTTAAGTCCACCAATTTCAAGAACACCATCTCCAAGCTTAATATCAGTACCTCTACCAGCCATATTAGTAGCTATAGTAACCATACCTTTTTCTCCAGCATGAGTTATTATTTCTGCTTCTTGTTCATGGAATTTTGCATTTAAAACTTGATGTGGAACGCCTTTTTTCTTAAGCATACTTGAAATCAATTCTGATTTTTCAATACTTACAGTACCAACTAGTACTGGTTGACCTACTTCATGCGCCTTTGCTATCTCATCAACAACAGCCATGATCTTTCCTTTTTCACTTTTAAATACTAAATCCGGATTATCTATTCTAACAACTGGTTTATGAGTTGGAACAACAATAACATCTAATCCATAAATTTCTCTAAATTCATTTTCTTCTGTTAATGCTGTACCTGTCATTCCTGATAATTTTTCATACATTCTGAAGTAATTTTGGAACGTAATAGTCGCTAATGTCTTAGATTCTCTTGCAATCTTAACATTTTCTTTAGCTTCTATTGCTTGGTGAAGACCATCCGAATATCGTCTTCCTTCCATAAGTCTTCCTGTAAATTCATCAACAATTATTACTTCTCCATCTTTAACCATGTAATCTTTATCTCTTCTCATTGCATAGTTAGCTTTCAATGCTTGAGTAACATAATGTTGTAATTCTACATTTTCAGCATCTGCATAATTTTCTACTTTAAAAGTTTGTTCTGCTTTATGGAATCCTTCATCAGTTAACATTACTGCATTAGCTTTTTCATCTATTGTATAATCTTTTTCTTTTACTAATGTTTTAACAAAATAATCTGCTACTTTGTAAAATTCTGTAGATTTTTCTCCTTGACCAGAAATTATAAGTGGAGTTCTAGCTTCATCAATTAATATTGAGTCAACTTCATCTACTATAGTAAAGTTCAATTTTCTTTGAACTCTTTCTTCTTTGTATATAACCATATTATCTCTTAAATAATCAAAACCAAATTCATTATTTGTTCCATAAGTTATATCTGAGTTATATGCTTCTCTTCTTTGTTCATTAGTTAATTCATGAACAATAACACCCGTTGTCAATCCCAAAAAGCCATATAATTCTCCCATTTGTTCAGCATCTCTTTTTGCAAGATAATCATTAACTGTTATTATATGAACACCCTTGCCTGTTAATCCGTTTAAATATGCTGGTAAAGTTGCTACTAATGTTTTACCTTCTCCGGTCTTCATTTCAGCTATTCTACCTTGATGTAAAACAACTCCTCCAATAAGTTGCTCATCATAATGTTTCATATTTAATACTCTTTTAGACGCTTCTCTAACTACTGCAAATGCTTCTGGTAAAATATCATCTATTGCTTCACCATTGTTAAGTCTTTCTTTAAACTCTACAGTCTTTGCTTTTAATTCATCATCTGAAAGTTTTTGCATAGCTTCGTCTAATTCATTTATTTTGCTGACAATAGGTCTAATTCTCTTTACTTCTCTTTCACTATATGTTCCAAATACGGCACTTAATAATCCCATAATGTCATCCTTTCAAACTACATATTTTGTCAATAAAAGTAATTTACTTTCTTGCAAATCGTACATTCTATCATTATAACATTCTCTATCAATTATTTTCAATAAAATTTACAATTTTTTGTTTAATATCAATTTCCAGCATAAGAATAATGTGGATTATATATACGTTTTTTATTAAAGTTACCTTAAACCTAGATTTTATCTAGCTTTTTTCATTTAATTTACCATAAAATAAAAATCCTCTAGCATATTACTAGAGGATTTCCAAATTTTTGTTTTATCTATATTCTGGATCTAACAATCCATAATCGCCATCTTTTCTTTTATATATTACATTTATTTTATTACTTTCTACATCTTGATAAACAAAGAAATTATGTCCTACTAATTCCATTTGAAGTATTGCTTCATCTACATCCATAGGTTTAACACCAAATCTCTTTCTTTTAACTAGCTTGGCTTCTTCTTCATCAGCTGCAACTGGAGACAAATCTACTATTTCTCCAAACTTTAATGATCCATTCTTTTTTCTAGATAATTTAGTTTTTTGTTTTCTAATTTGTCTTTCTAGCTTTTCCTCAACTAAATCTATAGCTCTATACATGTCTTCATTAGCTTCTTCTCCTCTTAATACGACTCCATTAAAAGGTATCATGACTTCTACTATTTGCCTATTTCTTTGTACGCTTAAAGTAGCCTTGGCTTCTATATCAGAATTAAAATATTTTCCTAACTTTGAAATTTTCTTTTCAACCATTTCTCTCAATGCATTAGTTAACTCAATATTTTTTGCTATAACTATTACTTTCATAAAAATCCAGCCCCTCTCTGTATAAAACCTTTTAGACAAAATTTATTTTATTTATTAACTATATTTTACTACTTTTTTTCCTAGTTAACAAGAGTAATATTCAGAATTTACAGAAAATTCTTAGTTTCTATTTTATTCTTTTTATTACAAAATATTACTTATGAACATATAAAAAAAGTAAAGCTAGTTGACCTGGTTTTTGCCCCCACACTCGCCTGCTGGAGCTTTTGCTACTAAAAGTTAATTCCTCACTACTAACCCTCTCACTCTTCATGAATGGCAGGACTCACTTCTATACCGCACCATGCTCATTAGACATTTTGTCTAACTTAAGTGGATCGTTTTGCCTGCGACTAGCATCGACTTTCAACCACAAACCTAGCTTTACATTAATATTATATATGACTTTTCGCTAAGGTCAATAGTTTTATTTCTTTTGCTCCATATTTTTTTAATACTTTATATCCTTCTCTTATTGTAAAACCAGTAGTTGTAACGTCATCAATAAGTATTATTTTTTTATCATTTAAATCAATTTTCTTTATTATATCAAAAGAACCACTAATATTTTCTTTTCTTTCATTTTTATTTAACATTTTTTGTTCTTTTGTGTCTTTTACTTTAATTAATATTTTTTTACATTCCATATTTAACGAACTAGCGATTTTTTTAGCAATATATTCACATTGATTAAAACCTCGCTTTTTTTGAGATTTAGTAGTCATAGGTATATATGTTATTATATATTCTTTATAATTTATATTATCGATAATATATTTTTCTAAAAATTCAGATAGGATATCCCCTGCTGTAAAATTATTCTTATACTTAAATTTAAGTATAAGCTCTTTTATTACTCCACCATAATACCCATAACTTATTATCTCATTATCATTGTTTTTAATACATGTAATTTTAGACTTACAAATATCACATATTCCAGTATAGTCATTTCTATTACATAATATACAATAATTTTCAATTGGATATATTATTGAAACTACACTTTCATATATAATTTTTATTATTTTTTTGATCTTTTTTCCCATATTTTTCTGTTAAATTCTCTTGATAATTCTTTTGCTTTATCAATATCTTCTGAAACATTATTAGATACTAATAACACTTCAGGTAACTCCTTATTTATTTGTCCTATTTTTCCACATAAATACATGAGTTTCTTGTACGTGTACCTAATATCATCTGCAAATAAGATAACCGCATCATTAACAAGACAATATTCACTCAACTCCTTAACTTTATCAGTTATTATAAATATTGCCTTATCTTTATATTTTAATACTCTACCACATCTTTTAAATTCCTCTTCTTCAGATACCTTTATAACTTTTACACCTTTCATTATTAATTGTGTTTCAAAATATTCATAAACCGAATTTAATCTTTCCTTATCTGGAGTATAAATAGCAACTTTCTTTCTCATATTTACAAACCATTTAAGATATTCATATAAATTATACGGTATATCTGTGTTTAAGTTTATTCTTGTTGTTAAAATTCTAGGTTCAACAAATGGTTTTTCATAATTATATGGTGATAATTCAATAAATTCTCCATTTAAACTTATTTTCTCTATTCCATAAAATATTATTTTGTTACTTAAAATAGAACAAATATCCATTTTATTTCTTAGATTTAAATTATCAATATTTGAAAAATATCCTATATCATCAAATATAATTAAATCGTATTTTCCTCTAATAAGACCTAAATTTCTTTCATTTACAAATGTTAAATTAGTAATGCCTTTACCACATTCAATATACGAATAAGTTATCTCTAAGTTAACTTCTCTTAATAGAGTTAATAATTCTCTATTTTCTCTATTATTTCCCCAAATATACAGTATCTTTCCGCCTTGCATCGAAATTTCATTTATTATATCTGAAAATATATATGATGTATTAAAAGGCACTGTAATTATATTTAAAAATTTTATGTTCTTTTTATACCAATGAGCTATTTTATCTATTGCATAATTCAATTCTTCATAATCAAGCTGATTATATTTGCCCATCTAAAAATCTCCTTTTATAAATTATAATATTATGCTACTCTATTGCATTAGTCAGTATATCTTTAATTCTATATTTTAATCCAGAATACCGCTCCATGATATTCGTATTTCCAACCATGTAAATTAAAGCTCTTTTCACACCTACAACTACAACAAGTTCTTTTGCTCTAGTTATACCAGTATATAAAAGATTTCTATTCATCAAAAAAGGACTTCCCATAAATACGGGAATTATTACAACTTTAAATTCACTACCTTGACTTTTATGTATTGTAGTAGCATATGCTAGGTCTAATTCATCTAAATACATAAAGTCATATATAACTTTTCGTTCATCATCGAATGTTATAGTAAAGCTTTTATTTTCTTCATCTATGCTTTGTATAAAACCTAAATCCCCATTAAATACTCCAACACCTTCATATTCTCCCTCACCTTTAATTCTAGTCCATTTTAAAGAATAATTATTTTTAGTTTGCATTACTTTATCACCTTCTCTAAAAATAATTTCTTTTATCTTCTTTTCTTTCTTATCTTTTGATGGTGGATTAAATACCTTTTGAAGATTTATATTTAAATTATTTACTCCAAGTACTCCCTTTCTCATAGGACTTAAAACTTGCATATCTCTAAACTTATCCCATTGCTTATTAAAACTTGGAAGTCTCCTATTTATTAAATCTATGATAACATTAACTGTTTTGTTTAAGTTTTCTTCACCAATAAAGAAAAAATCTTTATTCTTTTGATTTAATATAGGTGCCTCACCTTGATTTATTCTATGAGCATTAGTTGTTATTAAACTTTCAGTTTCTTGCCTAAATATTTCATTTAGCCTTACAACTTTAATATAGTCACTTTCTATTAAATCTTTTAATACATTCCCAGCTCCCACTGATGGTAATTGATCAACATCACCAACAATTATTAATCTAGTACCTAAATTAACAGCTTTTAATAAATTATGCATAAGCATTATGTCTATCATGGAAGCTTCATCTATAATTATGACATCAGTATCTAATGGAGATGATTCACTTTTTCCAAAAACAGAATCATCTTCTGATACACCTATTTCTAATAATCTGTGTATAGTCTTTGCTTCACGACCTGTTGATTCTGTCATTCTTTTTGCAGCTCTTCCAGTTGGTGCACCTAATATTACATCCATGCCGTTTTTTTCATATATATCAATTATACATTTAATTATAGTGGTTTTTCCTGTACCAGGACCACCTGTTATTATTTCAATCCCATTATTAAAAGCTCCAAGTATAGCTTCTCTTTGAGATGTAGCAAACTTTATATTATATTCCTTTTCTAATACATTTATTTCAAAATCCAAGTCCGAATTAATAGTTTGTATTGTTTGCATACCTAAAGTAATTATTTTATTCGTAACTCCTAACTCACAATAATAGTAAGGGAGCAAATATACAGCTTCTTCTTCTCCCAATTTTTCTAATATTATATTTTTGGAAGCAGCTATTGAGTATACATTCTCCTCTATTAATATTCTTTCAATGGATAAAAGTTTTTCACAATCTTCTATTAATTTTTCTTTTGGCATATATGTATTCCCTAATAAACAAAACTGATTTAAAGCATGCTTTATACCACTTTTTATTCTAAACTCTGAATTATCACTTATACCAAGATTCATAGCAATTCTATCTGCCGTTTTAAATCCAATTCCAACTATCTCTTCAGATAATATATAAGGATTTTCTGAAACTATTTGGTTAGATGATGGTCCAAATTTTTTATATATTTTCATACATTGATTATTACTTAACCCATACTTATGGAAATGTAGTATAACTTCCTTTAATCCATTCTGTTCCATATAAGATTCATATATTATCATGAACTTCTTTTTTCCTATACCTTCTATTTCCATTAATCTTTCTATATGATTTTCTAGTATATCTAAAGTTTCTTCACCAAACTTATCAATTATCTTTTTAGCTGTAACAGGACCTATTCCATGTATTATTCCTGCACTTAAATATTTCTCTATTCCATCTAATGAATCTGGCAATACCTCTTCAAATTCAGCTATTTGGAATTGCTGTCCAAACTGCTTGTGCACAGTCCAATGTCCTTTTATTTTTACATTTTGTCCCTCTTTTATAAATGGAATAGTCCCAACTGCACTTATTAAGTTTTTAGCAGTTCTTATTTTACAAACTACATATCCAGTTTCTTCACTTTTAAATACGATGTTTTCAACAAAGCCATCTATGACTTCCATATAATCTCTCCAAATCATCAAAATAAATTTATTTTATAAACTCTATTAATCTAATCTTTATTAAAAATAATGTTTATAATATTATACTATGAATAATAAATTTATAAAAATTTAAATACATACTGTTTATATTATCGACATGATCTTTAAAAATAATATGTTGTTTTAATAAGAATCTTTTTAAAATTCGATATAGCTTTACTTATGAATATATCACCACTTTGCTAAAATATAAGAACAAAATCGCTAAGGCGACTTTGGAGCTGTCGATTTTTTTAGCCATGCGCCCTTTCCAAACACAGTGCAGGAATAATGGTGCGGCATATGATTATTTTTTATTCTTTAGGGGTACTCATAATACCTTTAAAACACATTATTTTAAA